>CAYZLP010000006.1:15412-21670 GCA_964478635.1 uncultured Caldilineaceae bacterium | reverse complement strand
ACCTGACCATTGGCATAGACGGTGGAGACGCGTTCGACGCCGGCCGGCGTCGTCCGTTCTAGGTCTGTGGTGCGGGGCAGATATGTCTTGTCGTCCATCTCAACCGTCACCACTTCCCGATCACCCTGGGCGATGGTCTCCCGGCGCAGCGACCAGCCGGCCTCGCCGCCTGCCAAGGGCTGGGCCTGGATGCCGAACTGCAGCGTGCCGGCGAAATCGTCGTTGAGATCGGTAATCGCGTAGGTGCTGGTTTCGCCGCTCTGCCACGGCGCTTCCCCAAAGATGAGGGGCTGAACTTGGGGCTCGCCACAGGCAGCCAACCATCCGGCCAGTCCCAGCGCGAGGGCGAGCATGGCCCAAGGTCTGCCAGGTCTGAACCGGGTGCTGGGGATGAACTGCACGCTCATTGACCGTTGCGCTCCATCCACTGAATGGCCGCAGCCGCCAGCATGGCGGCGCCGATGGGCAGCGCGTTTTCGTCCATCTGGAAATCGGCCCGATGCACGTTGTAGTAGGTATCGCCCCAGGCCGGATCGTGGACGCCAAGACGCACAAAACAGCCCGGCGCCGCCTGGGCCATGTAGCTGAAATCCTCCGCCCCCATCAGCATGTCCGCCTCAATCACCCGCTCTGCCCCCAGCGCCTCTGCGGCGGCCTGCTCGAAGACGGCCGTGGCTTCGGCCGCATTGACGGTTGGCGGATAGCCCGGATAGAGCGTGTATTCAACGCGTCCGCCCATGGCTTCTACCAGGGCCACAGTTTGGGCCAGTTCCTCACGTAAACGATTCTGGCTCTCCGTGGTGAAGGCGCGGATGGTGCCTTCCATGGTCACCGAATCGGGAATGACATTGTTGACCGTGCCGCCGTGAATGCTGCCGATGGTGATGACGCCCGCTTCCAGCGGATTGAGGCGGCGGCTGACGATCTGCTGAATGGCGCCGATCAGAACGGCCGACAGTGCAATGGGATCGATGGCCGATTGGGGCCGGGCCGCATGTCCGCCCTTGCCGTGAATCACCAGCGTGAAGCGATCGGCGGCAGCCATCAAGGGGCCGGGGCGGGTAGCCACGTAGCCCACATCGGTATAGGCGTCAACGTGGAGGCCAAAGACCGCGTCAAGACCGGCCAACGCGCCTTCTTCCACCATGCGCATGCCGCCCGACTTGCCCTCGTCATCCTGGGCTTCCTCGCTCGGCTGAAAGAGCAGGCGGACCGTACCCGGCAGGCGCTGTTCGTCGGCCAGATCCTTGAGGATGGTGGCCGCGCCCAGGAGCATGGCCGTGTGGGCGTCGTGGCCGCAGGCGTGCATGATGCCGGGGCGGGTGCTGTCGTAGGGCGAGCCGTTGATCTCGTGAATCGGCAGCGCATCCATATCCGCGCGCAGACCGACGACCGGGCCCTCGCCGCCGCGGATGTGGCCGACCACACCCGTCTTGGCCACTTCGGTCTCGTTTTCGATGCCCAGCTTGTTCAAAGCGGACTGGACCAGGGCCGAAGTCCGGTGTTCGTCAAAGGTCAGTTCTGGGTACATGTGAATTTCGCGGCGCCACAGGCGAATGCGTTCATGCAGGGCCTGGGCGCGGGCCAGCAGCTCTTGTTTGTCGATCTTGGCCGAGGATTGGGTCGTCATCTGGGAAAGCACCTTCTTGTGAGTGAAATAGGTATTGAAGATCTCCCTGTCGGAGTGACAGTCACTGGCGCAAACAAGTCTGGTCAACCAAAATTTGTCGTGCCAGTGACTGTCACTCCGACACAGAAGCTCAGTCAAAACAAAAACACGGGGAGCAGACTTTAGTCCTCCCCGTGTTCAATCAGCTTTTCAAGCAACTCCATTTACACAACCGGTCCGCACAGCCGCGGGACTATGCTTCCTCAACCGGGATGCGATACTTCTTGCCTTCCTCGATGAGCATCACGGGGATGCCGTTGCGGATGGGATAGCGATAGCCGTTGCGAGGATTCAACAGGAACTTGCCGTCATCGACCAGTTCCAGGGGACCCTTGTCCTCGGGACAGACGAGGATTTTCAGTAATTCTTCGCTGATCTCACCGCCCAGGGGCGCCTCATCCAGGGACTTGACCGGCTCCGAAGGCAGCACGCCGCTGCCGCTCTTGGTATAGTCCGTGCCGGACGGCGCCATAAATTGGCGAATGGCGTACACGATGGCCCCGATGATTGCCGCAAAGATCATGAAACGGAAGAGCTTTTTCATAGGTCATCTCCGCTTTCAGTACAAACTTCCAGTACAAAATAGATAGCAAAATCGTTCGATTGCCCAATCTTAGCACGAAGTCAGACCCTTCGCAATTCTATTGGCAATGCTTGGAAAGCCGCCCGTTCCGAATCCAGGCTTCCCGGCATAGGGCAGGCGAACCGGAAAACGCAGGATTCACCAAACCTGTTCGGGAACATCTGCCCACTTCACGCGAGAATTTCCACAAATTCGACCCGATTCCCAAAGGGGTCCCGGCAGTAGCCCCGGATGATGCCGGGCAAAGGCACTGCCTCCAGCCAGGCAATGCCGGCATCGGCAAGCCGCACCCTGAGTGCAGCCAAATCATCTACGGTATAGGCGAGATGCGCCTTGGTTTGGCTTCGCTCGACGCCCGATTCCACGCCGATATGCACTTGCTGGCCGCCGGTCTCCAGCCAGAATCCGCCCCGGCTGCGCAAGGCGGCAGGTTTCTCAATCTCGGTCAAGTTCAGCAAATCGCAGTAGAACCGCCGGGCATCTGCTTCAGCTCCCGGCGGAATCGTGATCTGGACGTGATGCAGACCGCGGACGGTCATACGGCGCCTTCCTCCAATTTGCCGACTGCCCGGGCGCAAGGGTGTTCAAATACGCTGGCCGTGTGGGGCGCATCGGCCAGTTCCGCCGTGAGGTCCTGGCCCGGCCAGTGCAGATTCTCGTGCAGGCCACGCCGCCATTTGGGACAGTGGGTCACGTCATAGACGACGCCGGCATAGGCAACGTACATCGGTCGTCCTCGCTCACCCGTGTAGCTGCGCAGTTCCCGTTCGGTGAAAATGCGCTCGTTTGACTCGGTCATCATGGAAACTTTCCGCCAATCGGCGTCACGCGATCGGCGCGACGATCAGCATGCGCGCCAGGCCGTGGGCCAGGGCATGGGGCTCCTGCTCGACCTCAATCAACAAGGGACCGTCGAAGGGAGAGCGCTTGCTGAGCACTACCTGGGCATTGGGATAGAGGCCCATGCTGCCCAGGTAGGCCAGGCGTTCTGCATCCTGGACGAGGACACGCACAAGCCGGTACGCGCGCTCCGGCTCGGCCTGGCTGAGCGGCAGGCCCTCCACCCGGGCAATTTGACCATCTTTGGATGGGATGGGATCGCCGTGGGGATCGATGGTCGGCTCACCCAGGGCCGCCGCGATGGCATCTTCCAGGACGTCACTCATGACATGCTCCAGGCGCTCCGCTTCATCGTGCACCTGGTCCCACGAGAGATTCAACTTATCGTGGAGGTAGAGCTCCAGCAGACGGTGGTGCCGCAGAACCTCCAGGGCCACCAGCCTGCCCGATTCGTTGAGGGTGATTTCCCGATACTTTTCGTATTCGACCAGGCCCAATTCGCTCAGCTTCTTGACCATGTTGGTGGCCGACGCCGGCGATACGCCCAGATATTCGGCCAGCGCGGAGTTTGTGACCGGCGCGCCTTGCGCGCCCAGGACATAGATGGCCTTGAGGTAATCTTCATGGGCCGCCGAGAGGCTATTTTTGACATCGACAGCATTATTTTTAGCCATACTGAAATTTTAGCGACTTCGGACGACCTTGTCAACGCCGCGCGCTCAAGGGGTGCAATTTGCGCAAGGGGCGAATCACTTCCCGGAAGAGGTCGTGCGATCTCGAAGGACAGAAAGCGCTCTGACCTCTTCCGGGAAGTTGCACACGTTCCCCACACTGGAGTGCACCCCGCCCAAGCGGAAACGTCAATAGACCGCGGAACAAACCGGATAAGGCGGGACTTCTCCCTAGCGGACGAGCGCGGTTGAGCCGCCCCGGCGCGCGTCGCCGGCCGGCGTCAGTTCGCCATCCTGCAGGCCGACGGCATGGGCGCCGCCAAAAAACATGTTCCGGCCGGGCCAGTGATTCACAACGTAGCCCCAATCCCGGAGAGCTTGCACGGCTTCCGCGTCGATGCCGCCTTCGGCCTGCAGGACGCCTTGCTCAAAATGGATGCGCGGTGCATTGACGGCCAGATCCAGGGGCAGGCTGAAATCGATGACGTTGCTCAACACCTGGAGGATGGCCGAGCGAATGCGGTTGCTGCCGCCGCTGCCCACGGCCAGGACCGGCTGCTCGTCTTTCACGACCACGGCCGGCGTCATCATGGTATGCAGGCGCGCGCCGGCCGGCCAACGATGAAAGCCCTGGGGGTGCAGATCCGCTTCGCCCAGCATGTTGTTCAGGCAGACGCCCGTATCGCCGACCACATAGCCGGCATTCTCACCGGCCGACGTGGTGACGCTCACCAGGAGGCCGCTGCCGTCGACGACGCTGATGTGGGTCGTGTCGTTGGGACCGGGCGCAAAATCAGGTTCCGCAGGCGGCGGCGCGCCCTGCAGGATCTGCCCGCGCTGTCGCCGGTAGGCGTCCACATGCGCCTCGCCCAGGAACCAGGCGATGCGCTCGGTCACCGGTCCTGCATGCGCATCCCAATCGGCCCGTGCGACATTGGTCAGCCGCATGATTTCGCTGAGAATGCGCAGGTGCCGGGCGCCGTTGTGCGCCTCCCGCCCGATCTCAATCGCGGCCAGCAGCTGGAGGGCAAAGGCCACCAGGACGCCGCCACTGGACGAAGGCGGCGGCAGCATAACCGTATGGCCCCGGTATTCAATGGCAATGGGCGGCAGTTGACGGACCTGATAATTGGCCAGATCTTCCGCGGTCAGCAGGCCGCCGTGCGCTTCTTGGTCGGCGACAATGGCCTGCGCGAGTGCGCCCCGGTAGTAGTAATCCGGTCCTGCCTGGGCCAACTGCGCCAAGGTACGGGCCAGGTCCGGAAAGACCATCCGCTCACCCGGCTGGTACATGCGTCCGCCGGGAACGTAGGCTTCGGCGATGCCCGGGGTTGCCTGGAAGATCGGTTGCAGAATCGTGTAGGGATAGTTCTGGGCCTCGGTCAGGATGGCGCCTTCGTCGGCTAGGCGGATGGCGGGTGCGAGGAGCGCGGGCAAGGGAAGCGTGCCATATTCCTCGGCCATGCGACAGAGGCCGGCGACGACGCCCGGCACGGCCACGCTGGCCCGGCCGATGTGAAAGGCTTGCTGCTCGGGGCCAAAATCCACCATGACGTGGCGGAAATCCGCATCCGGCCTCAGAATCCCGCTCGGCATGTCGCTAAAGAAGTCGAAGGCGAAATCCCGGTCCGAATGGCTGTCCACGACCAGGGCCATGCCGCCGCCGGAAATATTGACCAACGTGGCCTCGGCGACAAACGAGGCGAAGGCTGCGGCGACGGCCGCGTCGACGGCATTGCCGCCCTGCTCCAGCATCTGCGCGCCGGCCGCCGCTGTTTGGGGATCGCCGGCGGAAATCGCGCCTTTGTACATGGGGGCTCCCTTGATCAGGTATTTTGCTCGATGTCCCAACAGAGCTTTTCGCAGAGATTCACAAACTTCACTTTCCAGCGCTCGTGGAGATCCAGGGGATTGAGCCAATGGAGTGCATAGCTCTGGGTCGCCATCCGCTCCAGGTCGGCCGCGCGATCGTCCACAAGCTGGGTCAGGAGCTCGCGCCGGGAAAACTCGCCGAACTGATATTGCAGCACCGAAACCGGCGGGATGCGCGTGGCCGTCTCATTGCACCACTGAAACACCTCGTTGAAGAAGAGGCGCAGCGGATGGTAGCGCCGGTGGGTGTTGGGCGCTTTGGAAACGAGTTGATGCCAGAAGTTGGTATGGCTGAAGGTGCGCTCGCTGTTGGGCAGCTGCAGCTGATAGATCGTGGCCAGGGTAGCGGCCCCGCTGTCCAGCAGCGCGCGACAGGCGCCGAAGTAGCCGACCATGAAGGAGCGGGTGAGCACGGCGGCTTTCATATCGGCCGCGCGATCGATCTCACTCTGATCGAGAGAGTGGCGCTTGCCCGCGTCCTCGGCCAGAAAGGCATACATTTCCACGTCGGCCATGCGCGCGCAGACGGTCTCGGCCAGAGCCAGACCATAATTCATGGGCGTAGTCTGATCGTTGGAGAAGACGCCGTCGAAGTGATCGTCCAGCTTGAGGAAGCAATTGGG
>CAYZLP010000006.1:11435-15312 GCA_964478635.1 uncultured Caldilineaceae bacterium | reverse complement strand
GGCCGCGCACCTTCCATCACAACAATTCCACAAGGAGAACTGAAGTGGACCGTATGTCCTCCCCCGAGTACAGTCCTATGATCCGCGACCTGCCGGCGGATCTGCGTCCGCGCGAGCGATTGATGTACGCCGGCGAGAACTCGCTGAGTACGGCCGAACTCCTGGCCATCATCCTGCGCGTGGGCAATCAGGGTGAGAGCGTCATTCGCATGGCCGAACGGCTGCTGACTGAGTTCGACGGCATCGCCGGTCTGGCACAGGCCGATTTTGATGAACTCTGCCGCAGCTACGGCATGGGCAAGGCCAAAGCCGCCCAAATCAAGTCCTCCCTGGAACTGGGGCGCCGCCTCTTGGTCGCCCGGCCGGAAGAGCGGCCCCAGATTCGCACGCCCGGCGACGTGGCCAACCTGCTCATGCTGGAGATGGGGCTCTTGGAACAGGAACATCTGCGCACGGTACTACTGGACACGAAAAATCGGGTCATGCGCATCGCCGACGTCTATGCCGGCAGCCTGAATGCAGCCGTGGTGCGAGTGGGCGAGGTCTTCCGGGCGGCCATCCGGGCGAACGCCGCGGCCCTCATCGTCGTCCACAACCACCCCAGCGGCGATCCGACGCCCAGCCCGGAAGATGTGCGCGTCACGGAGATGCTCGTCCAAGCCGGCGAGCTACTCGACATTGCGGTGCTGGACCACCTCATCATCGGCCGCAACCGCTATGTGAGTCTGAAGGAACGGAAGCTGGGCTTCAGTTGAGCGGTAGGGATGGGCCGGCGCGACCCGGATGCCCCCAACGTCACTCCGTCTCTTCTTCCTGATAGAGAGCACGGGTCGCGAGGTAATCGTTGAGTTCGCGTACGGTCGAGGCCTGCAGCTTGTTCTCCTTGGCCCGGCGACGCAGATAGTCTTTGACCTGATCGGCCCGCAGCGCCGGAACCGAGGGGTTGTTGATCTCAAGCTGCACTGCGGAATTCAGGAAGACGGCGCCGCCTTCGATGGGGATGGCGGCGAACTTCTCGGCGGCCTCTTCGTCCGCCTCCGCCAGGAGCGCACTCATCTTTTTGGCCTGCTCCTCGATTTCGGAGCGGGGATTGCCGACACCTTCCCGGGCAAAGACCGTAAAAATCCGTCCGAAGCTGAAGGGCTCACGCCACTTGTCGCCGTCGATGACGACGCGCCCTTTGTCGCTGCGCACGGCGAAAATCTGAATGCCCGCCGGTCCCACGACCGTGTAGTTGGGCGGTAAGCTGTAGGTGAAATAAGCGACCTTGTCGTCAAACCCCTTTAGGCTGCGCTCCAGTACTTCGTCGGGCCGCTCGATCTTCTTGCTGCCGGGCCAGCGCCGCCGGGCGAAGCGGTTGATAAAGTAGCTACCGACGCTGGCCAGGATGAAGCCCAGTGGCAACGCGGCCAGGCTGATGTAGGTCCACCATTGCTGCATGAACTGGCCCAACGCACCCTGAGCCGGTTCATCCAAAGGATAGAGATTGGGCGTAAAGCTGGCAAAGAGACCGATAAAGAGCACGAACAGGCCGGCCGTGCTAAGCCGGCGGCCCAGGCGTTCTTTGCGTTGAATGTTCTCAAGATTGCGATAGACTTTCATAGGTTACTCAAGTTCTCGTTGGCAAATGGGAAAGAGATCAATCTGACAAGAGGTAGGCGACCAACAGCCCGGCGGTGGCCGTCAGTCCGTCGATATGGGTGCGCTCGTAATGATGAGAGGCGTCTACGCCCGGGCCGATGAGTCCGACGGCCACATCACCACCGGCTCGCCAGTAAGCTTCACCGTCCGATCCGTAGTAGGGATAGATGTCGGTGCAGTTGGGGATCCCATGGGCAGCCGCCAGTTGCTCCAGCCGGCGACGGAGCCCGTAGTGGTACGGTCCACGGGAATCCTTGGCGCAGATGGTCACCTTACGCTCGTCCGAGAGCCGGCCCGGGGCGACGACGGCCATGTCGACTGCGACCAGTTCAGCTAGATCGGACGGCAGGCCTGCGGCCGCGCCATGACCGACTTCCTCATAGTTGCTGATGTGAATCGTAGTCGTCTGCCGGGGCCGCAGACCGGCATCGGCCAAGGCCCAGAGCGCGCCGTAGATGGCCGCTACGCTGGCCTTATCGTCCAGATGGCGGCTGCGCAGAAAACCGTAAGCCGACCGCTCCACCCTGGGGTCGAACGCGACGACATCGCCTACACCGATGCCCAGCGCACGCGTCTCCGCAGCAGAAGTCGTGGGCGCATCGATACGCACTTCCATATTCTGCTCGGAGCGTGTCGCATTGCCTTCTTCCCGCGTATGGGCATGAATCGACGCCGAGACCGGCAAGATTGTGCCGCGGTAGGTCGTATCATTGCCCGCGAAAATCGTCACGCCCTCGCCCTCGACCGAATTCCAAATCCAGCCGCCGAGTTGGGTAAGTCCCAGGCGCCCGTTGCCCCGGATCTCACTGACCATGGCGCCCAGGGTATCGACATGGGCCGTTAGCCCGCGCGGCGCGTCGTCTCGTTCGCCCGGCCAGGTCGCGACGAGGAGCCCCTTGGGCGTGATCCGGGTCGTGAGGGGCAGGTCGGTCAGTGCGTCAGCAAGCCATGCCATGGCGCGATCGGTGAAGCCCGTCGGGCTGGGCGTATTGAGCAGGTCGACCAGAAAATCGACCATGCGCTCGCCGTCGATCGACGGCGCAGCAAGTGATGAAGCGGCTTGATCCAGCATAGATCAGATATTCTCCGGAATTGTGCCGAGGCCGGACTCATCCGTGGTGACAGTGCTCTGGGCGATGGCATCCTCGATGCGATGGGTCAAGTCGTGCTCGATGGAGGTCTTGGCCAAGCGCACGGCGTGGCGGATGGCATTGGCCTTACTCCGACCGTGGGCGACGATGACCTGGCCGCGCAGGCCCAGGAGCACGGCCCCCCCGTACTGGCTGTCATCCATGCGGCTGCGTACGCGTCGCAGGCCGGCCTGGGCCAGGAATGCGCCCATGGTGCTGATGGGCCCCCGGGTCAATTCCTCGCGCATGACGCTCTGGACCAGACTGGCCAATGCCTCGGAGGTTTTGAGAAAAATGTTGCCGGTGAAGCCGTCGGTGACGACGACATCGGCCTTCCCGTCCATCACTTCCTTGCTCTCTACATTGCCGCAGAAGTTGATCTCGGGCGTCCGGCTGAGCAGTTCGTAGGCGGCCAGGACCAGCTGATTGCCCTTGCCTGCTTCCTCACCGTTACTGAGGACGTACACGCCGGGATTTTCTACCCCCAGGGCATGGCGGGCGTAGATGCTGCCCATGATGCCGAACTGCTGCATATGCTCCGGCTTGGTATCGGCGTTGGCGCCCACATCGAGGATGACGCAGAAGCCGTTCCGCGTCGGAAAAGGCGTAATGAGGGCCGGCCGCATGACGCCTTTGACGCGGCCGATTTTGAGGATACCGGCGGCCAGCGCCCCCCCGGTGTTGCCGGCCGTAATAAAGGCCTGGGCATCGCCGGCCCGGACCATGTTGCAGGCCACGACCATGCTGCTATCGGGCTTGCTCCGCACGGCCCTGGCCGGCTGATCGTCCATCTCGATGACCTCACTGGCCGGCACGATCTCCAGCTTCAGGCCGGTGGTGGCGTATTCAGCCAATTCGCTGCGAATGACATCCGGCTGGCCCACCAGGGAGATGGTGACGCCGTAAATGCGTGCAGCGTCGACGGCGCCGGCAATAATCTCTTTTGGGGCATGATCGCCACCCATTGCGTCCAGGGCGATGTTCATCATCATCTGCCTTCTATCTGCGCCATATCAATGCATCAGGACCGGGTGTCCGGCCAATCCCAGCGTTCCCGGGCCGATCAGGCTGGCGATGGCCGGCCCGATCTCAACAATCTGCAACTC
>CAYZLP010000006.1:5868-11335 GCA_964478635.1 uncultured Caldilineaceae bacterium | reverse complement strand
AAACCGGGCGGGGGTTGGCTGGTGGTCGGCGCCTGAGGCTCATATTCGGCAAAGCGCCGGTAAAACGCATCAGTCGTCAAATCAACGCCATCACCATAGGCGTCGATGCCAAAGAGAACCAGAGCCGGCACTTCAATCATGCCATATTGCTGACGCAGCGCCGCCGGCACGTTACTCGGTGAATCAATGACGATACGCGTATTGTCAGCTGTCAATTTCGTGGCAGGTTCGAGGGCCGTCACACCCAAATCCTCATGCAGTCACCGGAGATCCGCGCTCACTCTCGATCCTATGCATGTTACACCAATCTGCGGTCAAGTGGGAAGTTAAACCCCACCCCACGCCTGATTCGCGTCACGCAGCAGCTTTCTCGGAGAAAGTTACTGCGGCGTCGCAAAGACTTGTGCCGGGTTATTTAGACCGATCGCATGATGATCATGGTTTTGATGCCGGGTGACAGTCACCTTGTGCGAAGTCATGATCGCGTAGGGTTATCAGTTTAGAATCTGTCCGGTACCTATTAGCTGAACTCTGTCCGAAAACTATCTGTGGCGGACCTTCTGGCTGGAGAGGAGTCGGGAGCCACAACCGAGCTTTCGGATAGGCTCTTAATAGAGACGTCACTTGAACTTCGTGCATTCCCGCCGGTTTTCGCACTGGAGGAATGCATGAAGTTCAAATCATGTGACAATTAGGGCTCAGCCGCCAGCCAGCGGATGACGGCAGGCAACCGGGGCAACAGATCGCCGGCGAGAACGCCGGCCAGGCCGATTTCGGCGGCGCAGCGTTCGCCCGCGGCCCCGTGGATGGCCGCGCCCAGACAGGCCGCGTGAAAGGGCGCAACCCCCTGGGCCATCAGGCCGCCGATGACGCCGGCGAGTACATCGCCCGTGCCGGCGGTTGCCAGGGCCGGCGTCGCAATGGGCAGCACGGCGAGCCGCCCGCCCGGCTCGGCTATGATCGTATAGGGGCCCTTGATCAGCAACACGGCATTCCATTCCAGGGCCTTTTCCCGGGCAAGCTGCCAGCGCCCGGCCACTACCTCGGCAACGGGCAAGCCGCAGAGGCGGGCCATTTCCGCCGGATGGGGCGTCAATACGCATGCCTCGGGTAGGCGGGCAGGCCAATCAGGCACGTGGGCCAGATGATTGAGGCCATCGGCATCGATCACCGACGGCGGCAGACCGTCCGCCCCTAACAGCTGTGTCACAAATGCGCGCGTCTCGGCCCGCTGCCCCAGGCCGCACCCCAAAACCAGGGCGTCATAGCCGGCCAGTTGATCCGTAAGCAGGGGCACGGCCGCTGCGTCAATGAAACCGTCGTCGGTGGCGGGAAGGGGCAGCCAGGTCGCTTCCGCCAATTTGGCGGCGGTGACGGCCCAGACCGGCTCGGCCACGGCGCCGGTTACCAGGCCGGCGCCGACCCGGCCGGCCGCGCAGCAGGTGAGATAGGCCGCCCCGGGATATGGTCGCGCGCCAACTGCAGCCATGACCTTGCCAAAGGTACCCTTGTGGCTATTCCCCTCGCGCCGGGGCAGCCAGGAAGCCACGACGTCCGTTGTCAAGAGAAAGGTGGACAGCGCGTCGGCCAGGTCGTGGGGCGTACCGATATCGGCAATGCGAATCTCGCCGCAGGCAGCTGCGCCGGGGAAGAGATAGTGGCCATATTTGGCATGGGCGAAGGTGATGGTCACATCGGCCGGAACGGCGTGGGAATCGAGCGCGCCACTGTCGCAGTTGAGCCCGCTGGGGCAGTCGACGGCGATAACATCCAGCTCGCTACGCCGGTCGGCAACGGCGGCCAGCAAGTTGGCCAGCGAACCGCCGATGGGCCGGCTGGCCCCGGTTCCCAGGAGGGCATCGACCAGAATATCGGCATCCTCCAGCCAGGCGTGCAACTGCGCAAATTCCGGATCGGCGTCATGATGAGCTGCAGGGACGCCCAGGGCGGTAAGCTTTGCATAGTGGTGCTCGTAATCCCGCTCCGGCCCGGTTGGACGTTTCCAGAGATAGACACGCACGGCCACGCCCGCCTGATGCAAATAGCGTGCGCAGACCAGACCGTCACCGCCATTGTTGCCCGGACCCGCCAACACCAGGACGGTGGGCTGTCGCCGTCGCCGGTCGAGCACCGTATCGGCTACGGCCCGCCCGGCAAGCTCCATCATGGCGGCATAGGAATGACCACGGGCGTCGGCCGCCTGCTCAATGGCCTGCATCTCGGAGACTGTGACGAGTTTGTTGGCAGCGGGAATTGTGTCATGCATGGGTGGTATGGGCCGTGTTCCGTTCGGTATGCGTGGACGCAGTGCAGTGCGGCGTGCCGGACGGCCTCGCGCACTCTTTGCCAGTGGCGCTCTGGAATGGCCAGCCGTGCGCCAGACAACCGTGCGCCCGCTACGCAGGGCGCCCTGTCACAGCCCGCAGTATAGCACAGCCCGCTTGGATGGTGAGATTGCTGATTGTATACTGAACGCCAACGGAATCCGGGACAAGCGTGCATCGGGACACGTCCAAACAACCTATGCAGCCATCGGCAATCGTCTGGCTCGTGCTGGGCCTCATCTGGCTGGCGCTGGTCTTCACATTTCACCGGCGGGAGCGCAACAACCCGTCGACAACCGCATACAGTCGGGATCTGCTGGCCGGGGGCGTCCTCCTCTTGTTGACCGCGGGTTTCTTCTGGCGCACCATCAGCGGCGATGTCTACCAGCCGGCCGACGGCGGCGATTTGGTGAGCTTTCTCTTCCCGACCTACCGCTTTGCCGCGGCCCAGCTCAGCCAGTGGACGCTGCCCCTGTGGAACCCCCATCTCTACGGCGGCGCCCCCTTTATCAGCGATATTCAGGCCGGTTTTCTCTACCCGCCCAATCTGGCCCTCTTCCTGCTCAACCCCGGATTCGACTACCCCACCATGCAGTGGCTCAGCATCGGCCATCTCTACTGGGCCGGCCTGGGGCTCTACGTCCTGGTCCGCACGCTGCAGCCGGGCGGCATCATGATCTCCCGGCCTGGGGCGCTCTTCGGGGCCGTCGCCTTTGAATTCAGCGATCCGCTCCTGCTTCACCTGGGCAACCTCAACTTGATTGCCGTACTCAGCTGGCTGCCCTGGATCCTGGCCGCTTTTCACCTGGCCCTTACCCGCCGCCAATCTGCATGGGCAGCAGTCGCCGGCATCCTGTTCGCCATGGCCAACTACGCAGGCCATGCGCCGAGCACCGTCTACATCGGTCTGGCGGTAGGCGTCTACGGCCTCGGTTGGTGGGGCAGCCGGTGGACTGGCGGGGAAGCGGCAAAGGCTGAAGATTCAGAATTGGTCGGGGTGGAACCGCGGACTGCACATTCGCCAATCTCCAATCTTCGATCTCTGCTCTTCCACTTCGTCATCACCATCGGTCTCGCCGCGCTTCTCTCTGCGCCTATCCTTTTGCCGGCGCTGGAGTTGACCCAATTTACCGAACGCAGCGACTTCGTCTATCAGGATACGGTGGCCTTTTCGCTGGCGCCAACCCAGGCCATCGGCCTGATCACGCCCGGCTTCTTTGGCCGGGGTCCTGCCCTCCACTGGAGTCTGTGGGACCGGGTGGAGTTGCCCTATGCCGGCGTGGCCACGTTACTGCTGGCGATGGGCGGACTTCTCATGGTTGGCCAGCGCGTGCGCCGGGATCTCTGGCTCTGGGCCCTGCTCGCCCTCTTCGGTTTCTTGACGGCCCTGGGTATCTACGCCATTTTCCACGGCTGGCTGACTCTGGTGGTGCCGGGCTTCGACCAGTTCCGCGCCCCGGCCCGGGCTCTAATCTTATGGACCCTGGGGTTGGCCGTACTGGGCGCAGCGGGTGTTGACGCCGCGGCCGGTTGGGGGTCAAACCGGGTGAGCGACAGCGCCTACAGCCGCTATAGCCGCGTCCTGAAGTGGGGAGGGCTGCTCCTGGCCGGCATCTTTGTGCCGCTCATGTATCTGGCCCTGCTCCTCACCCAGGATGATCCCACGGCCTTTTTGCGGGCTTCCGTGGCCGCGCTGGCCATTACCCTGGCAGCAGGCTTCTGGCTGGCCACATGGGCGCTTGTGGCTCTGCGCCGGGCGGAACTCCTGGGCGCGCCCCTCTTCGCCGGACTCATGATCGGCCTGCTCTTCCTGGACCTAAGCGCCACCGGCGCATACACGGACATCAGCTCCACCGACCCGGCCGCGGGCTTCGATCACCCCGAATTGGTGGCCTTTCTGAAAGATGACGGGGATCGCTTCCGCATCGACACGCGCACCGACATTGCCGATCTCTGGCAGCCGGACGCCGCCGCGCTCCACGGCCTGGAGGACGTCTGGGGCGTAGCCAATCCGCTCATGCTGCAGCAGTGGGATGAGCAGTGGGAGGCAACCGGCGGCCGCCACACCCGGCGCTATGATGCATTGAATGTCAAGTACGTCTTGGTGCGGGACGGCACACCTCTACCGGAGGGAAAATTCGAGTTGGCCTTCGACGCGCCCGGCGAACTCTCCGCCTATCGCAATCTGGATTTCTGGCCCCGTGCCTGGCTGGTGCACGAGATGGTCACCGTCCCGCCGGGCACATTTGAGGCGACGCGCACAAATGACCTGCCGGCGGGGGATGTGGATCCGACGACAACGGCGGTCGTGGAACTGCCGGAAGGCGAGACGCTTGCACTGGTCCCGGCCGCGGACAATGAAACAGTCCGGAACCTTCACTACGGCAGCTCATCCCAGAGTTGGGCCGTGGAAGCCGCAGCGCCCGGCCTGCTCGTCTTCAGCGAAACATGGTATCCCGGTTGGCAGGCGCAGGTCAACGGCGCGGCGCAATTGGTCCTGCGCGTCAATGGCGCGCAGCGCGCCGTAGCCGTGCCGGCCGGCGCGTCGACGGTGGAGCTCCGGTTTTTGCCACAACCGTGGCGTTGGGGCTTGATCCTCTTTGGCGCGGGTCTCGTCCTGGCCGCCCTGGCGCTGCTACTTGGGCGAAAGACGCATCGATAGGCAGCCAATTCGAAAATTCGGTTGTCAGGTCCGACCCCTCCCTAGCCGAAGGATTTGCCACAGAGAGTTTTCCGGCAGATTCCAGTCAGCCAGGGTGAGCCTATTCGTGGACGACGACCGTGATGCCCATTTCGGCCCACTCGTAGAGCGCTTTGGCCTGGTCGACGGGCAGGTTGACACAGCCGTGACTCACAGGCGTGCCGAAATCTTCATGCCAGTAGGCGCCGTGAATGGCGAAACCGCCCGAATAATACATGGTCCAGGGCACGTCGGGCGTGTCGTAGTCGTAGCCGCGCATACGCGTCTCCTCGTATTTGCGGTAGACGTTGAAGGTGCCGGGCAGCGTGCGAAATCCGGGCTTGCCGGTGCTCACCGTATAGTCGAAACGGATCTCACCGTTTTCCCAGGCGATAAGGCGCTGATCCGAGATATCAATCTCAATCCAGCGTTCGGCATCGGGCGGCGTCACGACAAGCTCCGG
>CAYZLP010000006.1:2434-5768 GCA_964478635.1 uncultured Caldilineaceae bacterium | reverse complement strand
AGCGCAGAAAAAACCGTCGAACGGCAGGTTTGGGTAAAAACCAACCGTTCGACGGCTATTGTACCACACTATCATTATGTTTGGGAAGAGGGATTTGTCACCCGGTTAAAATTCGGAAAACCGCCCTACGCGGCAATGAAGTCCGGTTGGAATTGCCGCGTCCAGTCCCCAAGGGCAACGAGCAATTTCTGGAGGCGGACGCGCGTCTCTTCATCCTTAAGATGCATGTCTTCATCAAAATAAGTCCACATGGACGGCAACATGATCTGCGGACGATTCAGGATGCGGACATCGTTGTGCAGCAGAATGTCCCGCAGATGCATTTGGGCCCGCACACCGCCAAACCGGCCGCCGCCGCTGATAATAGCCGCCGGTTTACTGTTCAGGGGCGAGGCGTCGCCATTGGCTTGGCCGCGAGAGGCCCAATCAAGTGCATTCTTGAGCACGCCCGGCACGGAAAAATTGTATTCGGGCGTGGCAATGAGCAAGGCATCGGCCGCGGCCATGCGCCGGTGCAGATCGTGGACGCTTTCCGGCGCGCCGGCGCGCTCCACATCCACATTGAAGAGCGGCAAGGGCGCCAGGTCAAAAATATCGAGCGCCATGTGTTCCGGCAGGAGTTCTGCGGCGGCCTCAAGGAGAGCCCTACTGTAAGAGCGCTCGCGTAGACTGCCGGCCATGGCAAAAAGATGGACTGACTGCATTTGTATTCCCCCAAAATCGTTTAATTTCAAACTATTTTTGCAGTATGCAACGAAAGCTCCGGTCGTTCTGTTAGATAGCTTCCCAGCAAGCGTGACGAGGGTCGTAGGCGCTTGATGGGCCGGAGCAGGTGGGCTGCCGGTATAGATACGAACCGCAAACCATTGGGAGACTGGTACAATGAACGCTACATTGTTGACGCAAAACGGCTTTTCCCCGCAAGCGCTCCAGGCCCCGGCGCCGGGCCCGAATGAGATATTGGTGAGAACGCTGGCCTGCGGTATCTGCGAGGGCGATCTCTTCGTTTACCGCAAGCGGCAGGAATATGCGAAGGAACCGCTTCTGTTGGGCCACGAAGGCAGCGGCGTCGTGGAGGCAGTCGGCGAGCGCGTCTCTACGGTGGCGCCGGGTGACCTGGTCACGGCCTTGGGCGGGGCTTACGGAGAATACTTCGTTGCGCCGGAACATATGGTTGCGCCGCTCCCGGCCAGCGTCGATCCCCGCTTCGCGCTGGGCGAGCCGGTGGCATGCTGCGTGCATGCGGGGAATCGCTTCGGGGTCCGGCCGGGTGATCGGGTGGCGGTAGTCGGCTGCGGCTTCATGGGGCTGGTTTGTCTGCAGTTGGCCCGAATCCAGGGAGCAAGCTACATCTGCGCCATCGATCCCCTGGAAGAGCGCCGGGCTATGGCCCTTCAGCTGGGAGCGGATGCGGCCCACAGTTCCGGTGCGCTGGCGGAGCCGGTCGATCTGGTCGCGTTGGGTGAGTTTGCAGTCGTGATCGAAGCGGCGGGCGTTCCCAGCGCCATCGACCTGGCAACGGAACTGGTTGCGCAGCACGGGCGGATTGTCCTGATCGGCTATCATCAATCTCACGGTGGGCTGCGCACGGTGAACATGCAGCAGTGGAACTTTAAGGCCATCGACGTGGTCAACGGCCATGTACGCCGGGATGACGAGAAACAGGCAGCCATGCGTCAGGGGCTCGATCTCATGGCGGCAGGCCGCCTGACCACCGAGCCGCTTGTAACGACCTACCCGCTTGACGCAACGCAGCGCGCCTTCGACGATCTCGTCAACCGCAAGCCCGGTCTTTTCAAAGCGGTGCTCATCCCGACCATTCACGGTGCGTAACGCAGAATTCTGAATTACAGATTGTCCAGTTCCTGTTCCACGCGCTGCGCGGCCAGTTGGCAATAGGCGGCATCGATTTCGTAGCCCACATAGCGGCGCCCGTGGCGGGCCGCAGCGACGCAGGTCGTGCCGCTGCCCACGAAGGGATCGAGAACGACGTCATCCCGATAGGAATAGAGCTGCACGACGCGTTCCGCCAGGGCAACGGGAAAGGGCGCGGGATGGCCGACGCGGCGGGCCGATTCGGCCGGAATCTCCCAGACGGAGAGGGTTGCTTCCATAAACTGGTCCCGCTCGATATCCGACTGGCCGGCATCCGGACGGGAGAAGCTCTGTTTGGCAAAGACGAGCAGATATTCGTGAATGTCACGGAGCCGGGGGGCTTTGGCGCTCATCCAGCTGCCCCAGGCGCAGGAGCCGCTGGCGCCTTTGGCCTTCTGCCAGATGATCTCTCCCATGGGCAGAAAGCCGACTTCAGTGTGAAGCTGATAGAAAAACGCGTGGAGGGGAATATAGGGCTTGCGCCCGAGATTGGCGATGTTGACCACATAGCGCCCGCCGGGGCGCAACACCCGGTAGACCTCCCGCGCTACCGCGCGAATCATGGCGAGATAGCCATCCAGCGTGACGTCGCCTTCATACTCTTTACCCACATTGTAGGGCGGTGACGTGAAGGCCAATGCTACGCCATTGTCCGGCAGGGGAGCCATGTCCGTTGCCGACCCATGGTAAATCGTATCGGCCCAGCCGGCGGGATCGGGTATGTCGACACGCATCTCTGCTGCGGTAGCGGGCGGCTGAAAGACCTCTGAATAGAGGCTGCGTTCATAGAATGCAGATGCGTCGTGGTTCTCGCGTTTGCCCGTGCCGAAAGCGGAGGTTGCGGTTCGCTTCGTCATTCGCCCGGGATGACCAGTTGCTGCCCCACGACGATGGCGTCGGCGTTGTCGAGGCCGTTCAGGTCCATGATCGTCTCCATGCTGACGCCGTAGCGGGCGGCGATCTGGCTCAGCGTCTCGCCTGCGGCAACTGTGTGCGTCTCACCCTGGCGAATCAACTGATCGCGCTGCGTGACGCCGGGAATCACCAATTCTTGACCGACCTGGATGACGTTCCGATCGCTGATGTTATTGGCCTGGGCCAGGTCATCTGGATCGATTCCGAACTCCTGCGCGATTGAGAAGAAGGTATCGCTCGGCTGCACCGTATAGCGCACGAAATCGTCGGTAGTGCCCGCCGGGGCGCTGCCCGCCGTGCCGCCGGACGATTGAGGCGTGTCCGGCGTATAGCCCGGGATAATGAGGGTTGAGCCGACGAGGAGACTGTCGGGGGTCAACAGATTGTTGGCCTCGACAATGGCCAAAGTGCTGACATCAAAGCGGAACGCGAGGTCGCCCAACGTGTCGCCCGCCTGCACGGTATATTCGTACGGCCCGGGCAGCGGCGTGGGCAATCCTTCGGCCGTAATGCCCTCCACATAGGGCACGACCAAGATCGCCCC
>CAYZLP010000006.1:0-2334 GCA_964478635.1 uncultured Caldilineaceae bacterium | reverse complement strand
AGAAAGGGCAGTGCGGTTGAGATGGCCAGGATGCCGAATAGCAGCGTCGGCAGATTGAGCAGCGGGAAGGGGACGAACAAGATGGCGATGCCAATCCCCAGTAAAATGCCCGCCAGCGCAAACCAGCGCAGATTGCGTCCTCGGCGCTTGCCTACGGCCCGGCGGATGATCTGCGAAAGGGCGGTACCGGCTGCCGATCCAATGAGCAGGGCAATGATGCTACCGAAGAAGAAGCCGAACATGCCCAGGAAGAACCCAACCAGCGGCATGGCCACCAGGGTCACAATGAAGCTGACAATCAGCGCGATCCAGTTGTCCTTGGTCTCCGCATTGTAATATTTGTCCTGCACTTCCCGGATGCACTCTTTGCACCGATAGCCCACGTCCGTCTGCACGGCGCACTTCTCAACACAGATCGGCTTGTTGCAGCGATTGCAGCGCAGGAGCGTCTCGGTTTGGGGATGGTTGGCGCAATACAAAGTCTCGACTTTGTCATCGGTCAGATTTTGTTCTACCGTCATCTTCTTATGATTCCTTGCCGTCGGACCAGCGCAGCTTGTCCATTAGCGTCTGATAAAAATAGTTTCGATCTTTCAGGCGCAGAAAACGCGCCGTATGCGGGCTTCCCGTAATGACGACCTGGTCGCCGGGATGAAGTTCTACCACGACCTGACCGTCTACGGTGAGCATAGGATGATAATCGGCAAATGCCTGTAATCGCACTTCCGCGCCCCTGGAAAGAACAATGGCCCGATCCATGCTGAGATGGGGTGCGATGGGAATGACCAGGATGTTGCGCAGTTC
Organism: uncultured Caldilineaceae bacterium; assembly: GCA_964478635.1. Taxonomy (GTDB): domain Bacteria; phylum Chloroflexota; class Anaerolineae; order Caldilineales; family Caldilineaceae; genus JAGRCP01. The sequence goes on along the minus strand of CAYZLP010000006.1, from coordinate 1,530 downwards.
AGGCGGCAGAATCGGCCCGCCCACTGCCAGCGCATAGCCGGTGCTGCCGGTTGCCGTGCTGGTGATGACGCCATCGCAGGTGTAGGTGGTGAGATACTCGCCGTCCAGGTAGGCGCTGATGCGTACGACGCGGGCCAGATCGCCGCGGCTGAGCACAACGTCGTTCAGGCTGTCGTATTCGCACAGCACAAAACGTTCTCCCGCCTCGTTGGGTCGCTCCACCCTGGCATGCAGCATGAGACGCTCCTCGGTCCAGTAGTCGCCGCGCAGCGTCTGGCGCAGGGGTTCCTGCCAATCGTCCGGCATGATTTCGGCCAGGAAGCCGAGCTTCCCCATCTTGACACCAAGCATGGGCACGCCGTCGGCCGCGCCGATACGGGCCGCACGCAGCAGGGTGCCGTCACCGCCCAGCGTAATGAGCAGATCGGCAGTCTGGACGTGACCGAGGACCGCCGCCCGCTCCCAGGCAGATTCGTGCCAGATTTCCTCGACGCCTTCGGCCTGAAGAAAGCTGTCAATTTCTTGGGCCAGGGCCAAAGACGCCGGCTTCATCGGATGATGCAGGATGCCGATACGGTGAAAGCAGGGATAGGCTTCAGCCTCAGCGATTTGGGCTTGGCCGGGCGTCGCCGGCGGACCGGGTAGGGAAACGGAATGATCGGTCATGAGTATTGTTTCGGCTCGATGCTATGGCCGGGAGTCCACGGAAGATGTTCTATTGGGTCTGCAGTGTTTCGCCTGAAAACTATAGAGCAGCCTGTCGCTTCCGTCAAATCACCTGCGAAAAAAGATGATATGGGACATCTGTCCCGGAAATATTGGGGAGAATAACCATTGATCGGCCGCCCATGTTCGGTTATGCTGATCGGTAGTTGTCGCTGGCAGCAGCGAACGTTACACATTTTTCGAGTCAAAGGAGACTCATGATGCAGGACAAGCGATGTATCCTCGTCCCTGTGGACGGCTCCGCCTTTTCCACGCAGATTTTTCCCGACGTCCGCAAACTCTTTCCACCGGATGAAAATGAGATCGTGCTGTTGCGTGTGGGCCAAGACCCGGAAGGTCATGTGGGCAAACCGCCGCGCCTGGCTTCTGCCGAGATCGGCGTGATGAGTTACCAATCGCGGAGGGACATGCAGGACGCCACCCACCCCATCTACGCCAGCCAGGAGCGGGAAAGCGCCGTTGCCGACCTTGCCCTGGACTTGCGTGATGAGCAGAGCATCCTGGAAAACATGGGCTATGACGTGACCGTGGAAATCCGCCTGGATCGGGAACGAGGCCCCGCCATCATCAACTACGTCGATACCCACGATGTGGACGCCATCGCCATGACGACCCACTGGCGCACGGGGATCAACAGGCTCATCTTTGGCAGCGTCGCCCAGTATGTGGCCCAACACACGACCGTTCCAGTCATCATGGTGCGACCGGAATAGCTTGGAGATCGAATAGACCGCGAATCCAGCAATTCGCAATTTACCGCCAATAGACCGCGGAACAAACCGGATACGGCGGATTGAGACGGAT
>CAYZLP010000005.1:7166-22433 GCA_964478635.1 uncultured Caldilineaceae bacterium | reverse complement strand
TCCCCAAAGGGATATTGATCGCCGCCCCGGGCCAGGAAGTCGATGGTGGCAATGTTGACGTTCGGCGCGCCCTCAACCACCGCGCCATCTTCGACGATGGGCGTGCCGTCGTCCAGCGTAACGCTGGTAACGCGGCTGCCGACTTCGAGCAGATTGCCCTCTTCGTCATAGGTCGTCGGCGTTGCGGCGGGATCGTAGGTGAAGCTGAAGCCGCCGATTTGGGCGAAGCGGCCGTTGGCGTTCTCCACGTCAGAGACGGCGTTCTCCAGAATCTCCTTGAACTGCTCGGGCGAGATATCCTCCACCACCGAAACCAGATTGGAGAAGGGCGCGATGTCGTAAGTGGTCAATTCGGTAATGTCGCCCGCCTCGATCAAGTTGTTGTTGCGGATGCCGCCGCCGTTCTGGATGCCCACGTTGGGCTCGGCCACGCCGAAGTCAGCGGCGAGCTGCTGGGCCTGCCAGAGCAGGGAGTCCGCCATGAGGCTGCCCAAGTTCGTCTCCTCGGTCCGGACGCCGGGATCGCGCCGTCCCTCCAGCGCCACTTCCGAATTACCGATGACGGTCGTGGCCAAACTCTCCACATAAGCGGCCACCGGATCGACCACTTCGGTCAGCAGTGTGGAATCGGCTTCGACGGCATCGGCGTTGTCGCCGCCTGCCACCCGCACCAGGCCACTGTCATCCGCCACACCGGTCACATTGCCCTCACCGTCAAAGGAAACCACCAGACGGCCGACATATTTGTAGTCGCCGGGCGTCGTCACGACGGGAATGCTGGCGCCGTCTGCGCCCGTGGCCGTCAGCGGATAGGAGCCATAGGGTTCCTCATCGCCGGGAACCAGTTCGTCACCTTCGTTGGCCAGCAGTTCATCGCCGCCGCCGGCAATCATCACATCGACGCCGTTCAGTTCACCGGCCAAGGCCAGATCTTCTTCGACGCTCTGGAGATGGCTGATGACCACGATGATATCGACGCCATCCGCTGTCAACGCATCGATTTCAGCCTGGAGCGCGCCCGCCACGTCGGGATCGACAATCACGTTGCGCGGGCTGGAGATAAAGGGCAGGTTGGGCGTCGATGCACCCACCACGCCGATTTGGCGACCCTCTTCCTCAATGACGACGCTGTTGACAATCGCGCCGGAGTCAACCAGCGCCTGGAGCCCGGGTTCGTCGCTCATGTCCAGATTGGCGCTGACGAACGGAAAGGCGCCGTCCACACCGCCGATAAAATCGGCCAGTACATCGGGACCAAAGTCAAATTCATGATTGCCGATGGCCATGGCGTCGTAGCCGATGAGCTTGATCGCCGTGCTGTCGTAAAAAGGAGCGCCCTTTTCCAAGCTGGCATTGAACTCGGGCCCGGCGAGGAAATTGTCACCCGAAGAGAGGAGTATCGCACCCGTTGCGCCGCTACCGTCGACTGCTTCCGTCCGCAACTGGTTCACCAGGGTCGCGAAGCGGGCGACACCGCCGAAGTCCGGTTCGCCCGGCGCCGTGATGAGTTGAGATTCACCGTCGTTGTTGTGCAGGATGGTCAGTGTGAATCCGCCATCATCCTGTGCAGCCACGCTCGACACCGCCAACAGGATCAGGATGCCCGTCAGCAGCATGGCGTGACGAAACGTTCTAAGTGACATAGAGTCCCCCTTTTGGTTTCATGAATTGAGCCGAAGAAAACCGCGTTTTTGCCGCGCGTTAACGGCAACAAAAACGCATTGCATCACGTAAGACGGCAGATGCCGACTCATAACACAACATATCGATACATTTGTCAATGTCTTTTTGAGGAAATGATCTGAGGCTGATGTTGGGCCCAATGCGGGGCGATCTGGCCGTCCCTACATGTACGGAGGAACCACACGGATGACAGAAGGGGCCAATAGAAAAACCGTCTGGTATTACGTCCCCCGAAAGTGGTTGTGGACCACCCGTAATAGCCAGACGGTAAACAGAGCTTATCACAGGACGATCAACTATGCAAATCGTAAATACTATCGATCAAACAACTTACAATAATGTAGCCCCTCGGCTCCAAAACGCGCCAGGGTATTTCCGACGAATACAGCTGTTCCGAGCTGACAATCCACCAATGCGCTGCTCGGGTGATGTATGCAAACTGTAACCAAACTGTAGTCATTTTGTCTCTGTCGCCGTGAAAGAGTAAATGCATGATACCACTTCACTGCAGCTCCCGGCGTTTGATTTTAACTGTCAATCAATCTAGGAAATCTCTGTTGCGAACAGCTGGACCTGAGGGGAGTCGGGACTTACGACCCAATTTTGGATAAGTTCTTGGTCAATTAGCATCATCTTGACAAGAACGAAACAAATCGAGGAGGTCATAATGAACAGTATAAATCGTGCGAGTGACTGTCAAATCCCCTGTCTTCAATCCATTAGCACGGACACAACAGACGCCCCCAACAAGAGCCTATTGCGACGTCTGAAACTTGCAGTAAGAAGGCGTCTCAGCCCTCAACAGGAACGCAAATTCAAGATGACCACGAACAAGTGGATGAATCAGATGTACCAGTTTCTGGGCAAGAATCCGAAACCGGTCAGCCCTGTGCCTCGCATCGAGAATCACTTGGTCGCGGGCGACAGGGTGCGTGTCCGTTCCAAACGCGAGATTGATGCAACCCTTAACAACTGGCGACAGTTGAAGGGCTGTACCTTCATGCCGGAGATGGCCAAGTATTGCGGAACGACCCAATGCGTGCTCACACCTATGCAACGCTTTGTTGACGAACGCGATCTGCGCGTCAAGAAATGCTCTGGGATTGTGCTTCTGAAAGATGTCGTTTGCCACGGTACGGCCGACTTTGGTCCGTGCGACCGCAATTGCTTCCTATTCTGGCGGGAGGAGTGGCTGGAAAAGCTGAATTGAACAACCTTAGCCATGCTGCAGACCACAGCAGTACGGACGTTCACCATGCTCAATGAAAGACCAACTGAACTAAAAATATTACTGGAGATTGCCCTACGCCGGTGGTGGCTGATTGTCGGGAGCACACTGCTTGGGGCCGGCGCAGCGTACCTTGTCATGGCCTATCAGCCACCTCTCTATCGCGCCGTGACTACCTTAATGGTAGAACCTGCACGCGATGCGACTTCCAGCGACTATAGCGCGCTAATCGCCGGCGAGCGGCTGGCGGTGACCTACAGTCAAATGCTGGCCGCGCGAGACATTGTCGAGGAAACAGTCGTCCAGCTAAGACTGACGGAGAGTGCAGAGACGATTGCCAAGCGAATTGTTGCGGAGCCGATCCGGGATAGCCAATTGATCCGGTTGACCGTGACAGACACCTCGACGGCACGCGCCGCAGAAATTGCTGATACCATCGTCCAGCTATTCGCCGGTCGGGTTCAGGCGCTCCAGAGAGAGCGCTATCGATCCACTCTGGACAGCATGGAGTCTGATATGACTGCCCTGTCGACCCAAATTGAAGGGACGCAGGCGGAGATCGACAAGGTGCAGGAGCAACGAGTAGCACAGCAGGCCCGACTGGCTCGCCTCCAGGATGAACTGACCGTTGCCCAAACCGAGCTTAGGTCACTCCAGTCAGAGCAGCAAGAAAACGAAACGACAATCGCCCGGCTGTCCGACCAGATTACCGTAATTGAAATGGCGGAAGCGCCTAAGACGATGGCGCGTACACCCTACACCGCGACGGTAACCTTACGAGTGAATCAGGAACCAGCAGTGGGACCCGCCGAATATGGCGCTATCCTGGCCGATGAACGCTTGGCTGCCACCTATGCGCGGATCATGATGACCCGATCAACACTCGAAGAGGCGATGGAACAGGCGGACGTGAGCCAGCCCATCGAATCGTTGTCAAGTCAAATTCGAGCCGAGTCGTTGGAAAACACCCAGGTCATCAATCTCACGGTGACAGATATCGAGCCAGAAGTCTCGACTCGGCTTGCCAATGCAATTGCAACGGTTTTCGTGGAACGTATGACCAACCACTTGCTCGAACCCCATATGGAGCGACTGGCGACGCTGCAGGCCAAAATTGATGCACAGGAGGAAGAGATATCGAGAATTTCGGAAGAAGTGGAAGATGCCACCAAGCGCTCGATGCGGGCGGAAGCGGATTTGGGACGCTTACAGGCCCGACTCGCTGAGGAACGAGACGACTATCGGTCCCGCTACCAAGACCATGCGCAGATGCAGATGACGGCTGCACGAAGCGCCGAAACGATTCTCGTTACCGAACCGGCTCAAGCCGATAACGTTCCGCTCCGGCCTATGTCACACTACATTCCATTGGCTGCGCTCATCGGCTGCATGTTTGGGCTGGGGGCCGTCTACCTATGGGATTACTTGGATGAATCGATCCGCACAGTAGAGGATGTAGACCGGTTGCTGGGATTGGAGACATGGGGCGTCATTACACAGGTTCCGAAAGAAAATGTCAATTCAGGACTTCTGACCAAACGCAATTGCCCGGCAGCCGAAAACTTCCAGCGGTTGGCTGCAAAGCTAAGCTGTGCAAGAGGACGAGTTCCCTTGCGCACGCTGATGATCGCAAGCGCAGCCGCAGAGGAAGGAAAATCAACCGTCATCGCCAACCTGGCCATGGCGCTTGCGCGCACCGGCCTTGACGTGATTGCGGTAGACGCCGATCTGCGCCGTCCCCGACTTCACGGGCTTTGGGGGCTCCACGGGCAGCCGGGCGTGATCGACGCGCTGACCCAGAAGAGCAGCACGGGCAATCTTCAGCGGATCGATACGCAGACGGTGCGCCTATTGGCCGGTGGTGAGCCGATCACCGACCCAACCAAGGTTCTGACTTCCCCAGCTTGGTCTGAATTGCTTGCCGATCTACAACAGAGATCCGACATCGTGTTGATTGACAGTCCTCCGGTGCTCGCAGTGGCCGATGCGCTCATGTTGGCACCCCTTGTCGATGCCGTCATAGTAGTCATTCGAGCCGGGCGCACTTCCAGTTCCGATGCCAAAGAAATGTTGGTTGCCCTGAATCAAGCTGGCGCACGCGTCTACGGCGTAATCCTGAATGCGGCTACCGGTCAGGGTCGTTCTATTTCTCGCTATTATCGCGATCCTGGGGTTCAAGAACCGGATGAAGGTATCCCATCACTTGCAGATTTGCCCATGATAGATCGTCAGCATCTGCCGTTGGGGAGCATTTGACCTTCATCGCACTCCTAAGAACTTCGCTGCAGTCACGGAGGAAAGTCATTGTGTTTTCTCGAAGTGTGATACTCATCACCGGTGGCACCGGAACGTTTGGGAATGCCTTGCTCCGTCGCATGCTCAGTACCGATGTCGACGAGATTCGCATTTTCAGTCGTGACGAAACAAAGCAACATGCTATGCGCTGCCGTTACAATGATCCCCGTCTCAGTTTCTATCTGGGTGATGTCCGACGACCGGAGAGCCTCTTTGAAGCGATGGATGGCGTGGACTACGTTTTTCATGCCGCAGCGCTCAAACATGTACCCGCATGCGAATGTCATCCCATGGAAGCCCTGCTCACCAATGCAGTCGGCGCTGAAAACGTCCTTCAAGCTGCAATTGACGCCAATGTCAAGCGGGTCGTCGTGATCAGTACCGACAAAGCGGCCTATCCGATCAATACTATGGGAATTTCCAAAGCGATGATGGAACGACTAGCTTTTCAACACGCCTGCATTGCTGAAAAGCATGGTTGTACCATTGTCGTCGTTCGCTGTGGCAACCTGCTTGGCTCCCGTGGTTCTGTCCTCGGCCTCTTTATGGAACAAATCCAGGCAGACAAACCGCTCACCATCACCAATCCTGCAATGACGCGCTTTGTCATGAAGATAGACGATGCCGTCGACTTGGTCCTGTTTGCCTTTCAGTATGGGAGTCCCGGCGATCTCTTCGTACACAAAGCGCCTACGATGACCATCGGCATCCTTGCCAGTGCGCTAAAGCTCATTTTCCATGTGGACACGCCGGTGGAGATCATTGGCATCCGACCCGGCGACAAGATGCACGAAACATTACTGACCAGTGAAGAACTGGTTCGCGCGATCGACTTGGGAGCGTACTTCCGGGTTCCTTGCGTGAAAGACCAGCGGACCGTCTACTCCGCATGCTGTCTAGAAAAAGCGACAATCGAGAAAGACTACAACTCGCAAGACATCCCGCCCTTGGACCTGGAACGCATGGTGGCATTGGTGGGCAGCTTGGAAGAGGTTCAAGCAGAAGTGGTGTTGCATCAAGAGGCAACCGACCGCTGGGAACGGTATGCGCTGCCGTGGGTGGAAGATCTATTGCTGGAAGGCCAGGAAGAGCGTGATTCGGCAGGATGAACGCTACATGAACGTATCCTTTAGCGACGGTTCCCGACGACATCCTGCCCGCATAATCTGCAGGCGACCGTTTCCCCGGCTTTCCCTGCGTGTGTGGACAGGAGTCTTGCTGCTGATCAGTTCTGCACTGATAGCGCTCAACTATCGATCCTTGTTGCTCAGACTGGGCAATTTTCTCATCATTGAGGATCAGCTTGTTCGGGCCGATGTGATCGCCGTCGTTAGCGGTCCCGATTACCGCACCGACTATGCCATTCAGTTGTACAAAGGCAGATATGGAGGGCTTATTTTCTTTACGGGCGGTTGGTGTCCGGTAATCCAGGGGAATCATGCGGAACGGGGTAAATCCCGTGCATTAGCCCAAGGTGTACCCATTACGGAGATTGCGGAAGATGGAAATGAGGTGACCAGTACCTATGCCGAGGCACTCCGGCTCAAAGCTTTTATCGACGCAAACGGAACGCCTGTCCTTTCTGTGATCGTCGTCAGCGATCCCTTTCATATGCGGCGGGCGCGATGGGCCTATCGGCAAGTGCTTGGCGAAGACGTCAAGGTTCAGATGGCGCCCGTACCATTCGAATCACTGCCCTACCCACGCCAGTGGTGGCGCAATTCAGAATCACGAAGAATGGTCACGCTAGAGTACGCAAAATTCGTCTACTACTTAGCAAGGTACAAGTACAGTTCAGGGAGAATTCAAGATTGGTTGGCATCAATGGACCAAGAATAGACGAAGGATCTCGCTTGGTCGTTGCGCAACAGACCCGATCAGGCAATGGCGCCAGCAACGGTCAGCCATTGCATCCGTTCGTCGCCCCGATCGATGCAGCGCACGCCGACTTGCCGCAGCCCAGCTGTACGCAAGATTTGAGCCAGCGCACCATGACCGGGAGCGCATGGTTGTTTGCCTCTCGTGGTTGCATTCAAGGTATCAGCCTGGTCCAGATGACGATCTTGGCCCGAATCCTCGACCCTGCTGCCTTTGGCCTGATTGCACTGGCCTTTCTGGCCACGCAAGCGGTAGGGATATTTGTCAACATCGGATCCGACTATGCCCTAATTCAAAAACTCGAACTTGAACCGATCGACGTTCATACAACCTGGTGGACAATCCTGGCCCGATACGTTGTCATCTGCGGATGTCTGCTACTGCTGGCAAGACCGGTAGCACACGTCTATCACGCCCCCGAAGCGGCGCTGGTAGTGGCGGCCGTGGCACTAATCCAGCCCATCTACGGCCTGCTGAGTCCCGGCGTGATCTTGCGTAAACGCGCGATGGATTTCCGCAGCATCTTCAAGCTCGATCTGGCGGGCGCGGTTACAGGATTAGCGGTAGCCATCGTGGCGGCGCTCGTGTTCCGTGACGTGCGGGCCCTCATTCTGGCATACCTTGCAATGATTGTGTCTATCGTCCTGCTTTCGCATCTGCTCTTTCCTTACCGGCCGCGCCGTCAGTTTAGCTATCCGTGCTTTCGCCATCTTTCAGGGTATGGTCGGTGGGTCCTGGGATCTTCCATACTGTCTTTCATTGCGCTGCAAGGGGCAAGCGTTTCTGCAGGCTGGCTTTTTGGACTTGCAGCTCTGGGGATATTTCAGATGGCCAGCCGCTTTGGGCTATTGGCTAGTACCCAACTGAGTGAGGTCGTGCTATCAGCGGAGACGCCGGCCTACGCACAAATCCAAGACAATCCCGGCAGGATGGGCGCAGCCTTCTTGCGGACGGTGGCCGTACTATCAATCCTGATCGTGGGACTGACGACCTTGATTGGCCTTGGCGCGCCGCCTCTGCTGACCAAGCTGTTGGGCGATCAGTGGGCCATGGCCGCAACACTCGTGCCGGCCGTAGCTGTGGCGGGAGGCACGCAGGCCCTTGCCCGCATGGGCAGCCCGCTGTTCCTGGGAGCCGGCCAACCCAAATATCAATTCTATACGGACTTTGCTCAGGCGCTGACGCTGGTTGTACTGATAGTGCCCTTCGGCAGACTATTCGGCCTGACTGGGCTACCTTGCGCCATGGCGCTGAGTGCGCTGGTCGCTTCCCCCATTATGTGGATTGGGGTAAAGGCCGTGACAAACTGCACCTTGCGAAGCATGATAAAGATGCTGGCGCCGGCCTTTGTTGGAGCCGGCATAATGATAGCTATCTTTACGACGGGAATCGCCCTGAGCAAGGCATCTTTCCCCGCACAAGTCGGCATTGTCTGGCATCTCACGCTCATGGCAATCGCCGGAGTTGGATTTCTCGCGACAATCCGCATTAGCGAGCAAGCCATCCCCAGCTACGCACCACTGGCGGAGTTAAGCAGAATAATGGAAAACAGATGGAGGCGGTTGCATTAGGAACGCCTATTTGTTGTCCAGGGACTTTCAAACAAAGCGATGTAACATGCAAATCAAACCTTTTGCGATCACTATCCTAATCATTGGCGCTTGCGCCATCATGGCAATCTCGATGGTCATGCCCCACGCGCCGGCGCCGCTGCGGCAGAACGACGGCACGCCGCTCTTTCTCCCCATCGTCGTGGTACCGAGCACGCCCGAGCCGGCCGAGCCGTTTCAGTTCAGCGACAATGTGCTGACCGTTACCACCAGACAACTCGTGGTCAAGATCACCGACGGAGCCATTACGTTCCTTCAAGATCGGCGATCCGCCGAGATTCTATTGGACGCGGATCCCCATGCCAACTGGCCAAGCGTCGAAGCAGGATTTGTCGGCTTTACATCAGAGGCTGCAGATGGTACCCGTTTTTGTCACTGGCCGACTCAAGCGTCAAGCGTTACATTCCAGACGCTTGCTCCCAATCGGGCCCAACTCCGCTATGCCCATCTGAGTAATGAAAGCGAGGCCACTCAGAGTGAGTTGATCATCGATGTCATCGTCGACACCACATCTCATGAGGTGATTCTCCAGAGTACCGGTAACGAAGGCAACCCGACACTGCACCCGGTTGCCATCGACCTTCCCATCGTCAATTTCAAGCAATCCGCGGTTATTCTGGGGAGTGGTGCAAGATACTTGCGTACTGATCCCGATGCAATTACCCAAACAACCTATGGGAACTTTGGACTCAATGGTCCGAGCGTGGCTGTGGGTGAAGGAACAGAAGCGGTCTTCGCAGTCTGGTCGGAAGCCACGGAACCTGTACCCCAACATATCAAGTTGCACCATACGCCCGATTATGACCATGTGGTGCTGCATGCAGAACAGGATTCGCGGCGGACCGATCATAGACAAATTGTCTCTCCAGCCTGGCGCCTGGGCGCTTATCCGACCTGGCTAGATGCAGCGCGCCGTTGGCGCACCCAGTTTGAACTCCGCACCGGCGCCCGACCCCTTTGGGAGAACCGTGTCGCATGGGTTCGTGATGTGCACGCGGTCTACTACGCCACAAATCTATCTAATGTTGATCTACCAGCCAAGCTTATGGAGTTGGCCGGCATGATCGATCCTAGCCGCGTTGTCTACTTCCTTTGGAACGGCGACCGGATTGTGCTCTATGGCGATCCGACGCTGGTCGATCAAATCGGTAGGCCGACAGATGAAGAACGCGAACTCGTCACACAATATGGCTGGCCGTTTCTGCTCTACCACCCCTTTAATCTGATTTATTCCGACGCTGGTGCGACAGACCGACTCAGCTTCTTGGCTGCGCGCAATTGGCTCCCGTCTGGTTATCAGTTCGAACCGGACTATGTCTGTATATCTGAATGCTGGCGCCTGTACTGGCAGGATATCATAGCGCCCCTGGGCGGTGACACACGCTTCGATGTGATCCATCCCGGGGCTGACAGGTTTAAGGAATATCTTGTTCGAAATCTGACCAACTACGCGGAGCGCTATCAGGCCAACGGCATCTATTTTGATCTACTCGGTGATGTGGGCGTCAATTTCCAGGAACCACTGGCTGTAGTCGATGGCGACAACTATGCATCCGGAGAAGTTGCGACCCTGATCGCACTTGCAGAGACGCGACCCGAACTGGCGGTGATGAGCGAGTACCAGCCAACGCGGCTTGTCCCGTATGCGTTCTACGCGTGGGAAGGATCGTCAACCCATATCAAGCAGTCTGCTTACGTCGACATGCGGATCAATCATCCTCTGCGGACCGCATTGCTCGGCAGCTACGCGTGGACGCGGGAGAGTAACACGGAGTACATTGACGACACTGCCGCCGCCTTATTGGGCACCTTACCAGAGATATCGCTGGTGGGAGATCATGACGTCACGGACGCGAGGGCGCGCTGGAGCCAAGCGCGCGCCAAGCTCTTCTGCGAAGAGGAGCTCTTCAATGATCTGCCAGAGGATTGGGAAGCGGGTGTTCTCGCCTACTACCGAAGCCAGCGCACCGGCCACTGGTTTACGTTTCGACCTGTGGATGCCACCTATGGGTATGTGGAAATCCTTCCCACTGGCGAGCAGCAGGTACGCCTGACGAAATGAACGACGTCGGTTCATGAAGAAACAGAGCGGGACAATGACAACTCAAGTAGCCGGACGACAAAATATCTCCCTGAAGATCGCCATGCTGTTGCTGATTTCGGCCGGGACGCTCCTCTTTGTTGAATTCGACTTGTTCCCCAAAGGTAGCGAGATTTTCTGGCTCGGTGCGCTGGCTGCACTCTGTTGTGCGCCCATTCTGATTGCCGGAATTCACGGCCGGTTCGACGTATTTGAGCCAGTATACCCCGTAGCTTTCACGACATTCATTTACTTCGTTCTCGCCATTGTAGCGTTGATGCGCGCCGATTCGTTCAGCATGCTCGGGTTGAACTACGGCCGCCATCTCCCCACAGTGATTTTCCTGGCCTTCAGCGCGCTGATCAGTTTTTACATCACGTACTTGATGCCGAGCCACGGGCCTTCGAAGCCGACGGGCTGGCAGCCAATGAACGAAGCGCAACGAGCCTTTGCTCGGCGCATTTCATGGGCGCTGCTAGAGTTTTTTGCCTTGCTCGTCGCTTTGTGGATAGTACTAGGTCGCATTCCGCTATGGAGTCTCTCCATCTTCGGACAAGGCCAATACAACAGCTGGAAAGGGGCGGCAGCCGGCATTCAACTGGGCCATCTCCATGGTGCGCAAGAAGCCCTGCCCGCTTGTATTCTTCTGCTCATCGCAACCAGAAAGTCACTACGCTGGCCCTTGGCGATAATTCTTCTGACTGGCGTGATTACCTTCTTTTTTGCGGCCCTGGGGGTGCGGGCGCGCATTTTATTGATGGTCGGCAGCCTATTTGCGTATTACTTCTTTGAGCAGGAGAAGCGCCCAACAGCTGTACAAATTCTATTGATGATATTCATCGTCTTTTATGTCATCGTCGGCGCAATTGGCCAACTGCGCAGTCCATACAGCCCGGCCGACGAGCGCATGTTCATTACGCTGCGAGATGCGTGGAATCACTTCTTGGCCGGTTTTGACATTGCAACCACGACGGCCATATACGTTCATTGGGCGCCAACATTCGGCTACGACTGGGGAAGGCAATTTCTGAACATTCTGCTGACGCCCATTCCGGCTGCCTTGTGGCCGGATAAATACCATTTCTGGGGCGTCTCTCCCTTTGAGCCCTATCTTGCCGTCGGCTCGGCGGCGCCGGTATTCGTAATTTTCTACACCAGTTTCGGACCGGTCGGGGTAGTCTGGGGCATGGCCGTGCTCGGTGCGCTGTGCAGCAAAGTCTATCGCACCTACCGCTCAAAACCGGCCGATCCGTTTGCTCAAATCACGCTTGCTCTGCTGTGGGCCTATTCGTTCCACGTCTATGGCCGTCACAGCGTTACTTTGCTGGTATTCGGGGTGCTGTACGTGTTCATGCCGGTCTGGATCGTTTCCTGGCTGGTGACAAGGAGACCCAGGAAACGCCGCAAACACGTGGTGACGCTGCCCTATCAGGCGTTGAACCAAAGGCCTGAGCTAAAGAAATGAGCGTTGCGTTGCAGGTCGGGGCGAAGCGCGCATTTCGTGAATAGTAAATACTGCGTTTCAAGTGGGGTCAACCATGCGCATTCTCCATGTTACGCTCGGATTTCTCCCGGCCGTTGCGTGGGGTGGTCCGGTCAAAGTTGTCCATCGCTACGGCAAAGAGTTGATCAAGCGCGGGCATCACGTCACCGTCTATTGTACGAACTTGCATGACAAGCGGCACAAACTCTTTCCGGACACGCAAGAACGCACGGTCGAAGGCATACGCGTTGTATATTTCGATACCTGGCGCCTACCTTGGTGGCCCGGTACGCTCGGTCCGTTCTGGACGCCGGACCTCCCCGGCTTCCTCAATCGTGAGCTGTCTGATTTTGACCTCGTTCACCTTCATGGTTATCGCAGCTTGATGATGTTGACTGTAGCGCGTGCTGCTCGACGCATCGCCCTTCCTGTCGTCATGCAACCCCACGGGACACTGCCGGCCGCGGTCAGTTCGGTAACGGTTAAACATCTCTACGACAGAGTATTTGGCCACTTTGAACTGGAAGGATTGAACGCCGTGATCGCTCTGCAGGAGACTGAACGGCAACAGGCGCTTGATTACGGCATACCGGCAGCGCGCATCACAATCATCCCCAACGCCATCGATCCCATGGAGCGGGCGTCCGTGCCGCCCTGCGGGGCATTTCGTCAGCGCTACGGCATCGGACAGGATTGTCCACTGGTGCTCTTTTTGGGGCGAATCAACAAAAAAAAGGGTGCTGATATGTTGGTCCATGCGTTTGCGCACGTGCAAACGCCGAACGCCCGGCTGGCGATTGTGGGACCTGACGACGGCCAGTTGAACGAGGTAACACGACTGATTCAGGAACATGGCCTAACCGACCGAGTATTTTTGCCGGGGCTGTTAGAGGGGCCAAACGTTTGGGCCGCCTATCAAGACGCCGATCTTTTCGTGCTGCCGTGTCGCGTCGATACATTCCCCCTCACAATCGTGGAAGCATGCCTGATGAATACGCCAATGGTGATCACGGATCGCTGCGAGATGGCCAATCTCGTTCGAGATCGCGTGGCGGACGTTACCCCCTTCGATTGTGCTGCCTTTGCCCATGCGATCGATCACCTATTGCAGGATCAAGAAACGCGCAAGCGCCTTCAAAGCAACTGCGCCGAGCTCATTCAAAATACGTTCTCAATCAAGGCTGGCGTCGACCGCCTGGAGGCGTTGTATATGCAGCTCATCCAGGAGGGCCTATGATTTCAAAAGTCAGTCAAGCGCTTGAAACCCCCTGGAAAATTCGGACCGAGCTTATCCGCTGGCTCACCTATCCCCGGGCGCGCCTGCTCTTTGCCGTCAACGGCATTGCGTGGAACGAGGGCTGGCGCCTTTACGGGCTGCCGATCATTCAAAAACATCGGCAGAGCCATCTGTCGTTCGGCCCCAATCTGCAGCTGCGATCATATCTGCGCGCCAATCCGCTTGGCGTGAACCATGCAGTCATCCTGGCAACCTGGCAGCCGGACGCTTGGCTGGAAGTCGGCGCCAATTTCTGTATGAGCGGCGGCACGATCTGTGCTGCATCACGCATCACCATCGGCGATCACGTTGTCGTCGGCGCCAACACAACCATTGTCGATACCGATTTTCACCCCCTGCATTATCGCCTCCGCCTGACCGATGCGCAATCCGGCAAGTCCGAGGCGGTATTCATCCAAGATCATGTCTTTATTGGGATGAACTGCCTGATTCTCAAAGGTGTAACCATTGGCTGGGGCAGCGTCATCGGCGCCGGCAGCGTCGTAGTGCAGGACGTGCCCCCCAATACGGTCGTCTTCGGCAATCCGGCCAGACCCATCCGGCAGCTAAAGCCCGCATCACGCCACGGGCAACATCTGCCCCGGGAGAGGGCGACGCTGCCTGGCTAGCGGAAAGGTGGAATTCAATGCGCGTACTCATGATTGTCCCCTACTATGCCCCCGATCTAGGTCCCAGTGCGCCATTATTTACCATGCTCGCCCAGGAATTGGCTGTCCGAGGCCACCCCATCACAGTTATCACCACGGTACCCCATTACTCCACGGGACGAGTGCCGACGGAATTCCGGGGAGAGTGGATTCGCCGCTCGTCCGAGAATGGCGTCGACGTAGTGCGCATTGGGCTGCCATCAGTGCAGCGTACCCGTCTAGCCCAACGCCTGCTGCAGTTCGCATGTTATCAGCTCGGCGCTACCTGGGCCGGAATGGGGCTATCCTATGATGTCGCGCTAGTTGCAAACCCTGCCCTCTGGGTATGGCTGCCATTTGCAGCCTTAGTGGCTCTACCCAGGAAGCCGGCGATCTTCTCCGTTCATGACGTCTACCCCGACGTGGGCGTCAAGCTGGGCATTTTTCGAAACAGGCTCGTGATCGCAAGTGTTGCCAAACTAGAGCGGTTCTGCCTCGATCACGCCTCGATCGTTCGAATTCTGTCCGATTCATTTCGGCCGGGGCTGGGAATTCTCGGTGTCGCGGAAGAAAAAATGCGCCTGGTCTATGACTGGGTCGATACTGACCTAATCCGCCCCCTTCCCCCAGACAATGCGTTCGCGCGCGAGCATGGCCTGGTCGATCGGTTTGTCGTTCTCTATGCCGGGAATGTGGGTCTCTCGCAAGGTCTGGAGCACGTGCTCACTGCAGCTCAATTGCTAACCCCTTATCCCGACATACGGTTTGTCATCGTCGGTGACGGTGTCGGCAAGGAGCGACTCATGGCGCAAGCAGCCCATACTGATCTCACGAACGTCATCTTCCTACCCTTTCAGCCCCGCGCACGCCTACCCGAAGTGCTGGCCAGCGCAGATGTTTCGTTGGTCACGCTGCAGCGAGGCATTGGCTCCGGCTCGCTGCCATCCAAGACTTTCTCGATTTTGGCGAGCGGTCGCCCAGTGTTGGCCAGCGTTGACGAGGACTGCGAAACCTGGAAGCTGATCGCACAGGCCGACGCCGGCCTGTGCATCCCTCCGGAAACGCCGGCGTGTCTGGCGGAGGCCAT
>CAYZLP010000005.1:0-7156 GCA_964478635.1 uncultured Caldilineaceae bacterium | reverse complement strand
GGCCTCCCAGGTTACCACGTTTGTTCGATCCTTCCTGACGCTGCGTCAAGATGACGCATCTCGGGAGCGTTATGGGCGCAATGGACGACTTTGGGCAGCGTTACATCATTCACCGCCGGCTGCTGCCGCGCAGTTCGAGCAGTTGATGGCGGAGGCAATCATGCATACAGGTCAGTTCAACACACTGGAGATATCACGATGAAAGCGCCGACAAGAGTACTCGTCACCGGTGCCGGAGGATTTATCGGGCATCACCTGGTCACTTATCTTCGAAAACGAGGCTACTGGGTTCGGGGCGTAGACATCAAGCTCCCGGAATTCGAAGCCACGAATGCGAATGAGTTCGAATTACTCGACTTGCGTCGCTGGGACAACTGCCTTATCGCCACGCGCAACGTCGATGAAGTCTACGCCCTTGCCGCCGACATGGGTGGTATGGGCTTCATTTCCTATCATCATGCCGAAATCCTGCACAACAACGCCTTGATCAATTGGCATACGCTGGATGCCGCCCGACTCAACGGCGTCCAGCGCTATTTCTATACTTCTTCGGCTTGCGTCTATCCGGAGTTCAAGCAGATGGATGTCGACGTCGTACCCCTCAAGGAATCCGATGTCTATCCTGCTTTCCCCCAGGATGCCTATGGCTGGGAAAAACTGATCACAGAAAGACTCTGTCTTCACTATCGCGACGAATACGGTCTCGAGACGCGCATCGTCCGCTTCCACAACATTTTCGGTCCTCTGGGCGCCTGGGAAGGCGGCCGCGAAAAAGCCCCCGCAGCCATGTGCCGCAAAGTGGCCCTCTCCAAATTGACGGGCGATCGTGAGATCGAAATTTGGGGAGACGGCGAGCAGACGCGCTCTTTCTGTTACATTGATGACTGTGTTGAAGGCATCTACCGGCTTATGCGATCCGATTTTCGTGAACCACTCAATTTGGGCCAGGATCGGCTGATCACCATCAACCAATTAGTGGACATGATCGCCGCCATCGCTGGTGTTTGCATCACCAAGCGCCACGTTACTGGTCCCCAAGGCGTGCGCGGGCGCAACTCGGACAATACGCTCCTGTGCGAGACGCTAGGCTGGGAACCGCAGATCAGTCTGGAAGAAGGGATGCGCCGCACCTACAGCTGGATCGAGAGACAGGTTGCAGCCCAATTAACGGCTCGAAGTGAGCCGCGCCCGTCCCACTTCGAGCCGGCCTACGCGTGAATGCGCAGGCCACTGACGAGCCCAACACGGAGGGTGCACCTATTCGGCAGGAGGCAAACATGAACGCCGAAATTTTCGCAGAATGGTTACGCCGGCAAGCGTACCACGTCGTGCGCACGCCAAGCTGCTACTGGTATGAGGCAGGCCCCCGCGTCTATCAATCCTTCCCGTATCATTGGGTCATCGAGCCGGCAGAGGATGAGCTCATCGACCTACTGCGGTCTCAGCGCGCGATTGCCCTCCGATACTCAACGCCGCTCAGCGCCTCTCTTGGGAAGACAAGCTACCACGTCATTTGCGGAGAAGAGTATGGCCGCGGGTGTCTTTCTCGCCAGGCGCGTCAGGGTGTGAAGAAAGGGTTGCAGTGCGCCACGATCGAGCAGATATCTTTGCAGACGCTCGCCGACGAAGGCTGGCAACAACGTCGCGATACACTGGAACGACAGGGGCGTCTGCGGGCTGAGACGGAGCAACAGTGGCGCCGACTCTGCCATTCCGCCGAGGGCTTACCGGGCTTTGAAGCCTGGGGAGCCATTCATGAAGGCGAGGTCGTCGCGTCGTTTCTCGCCTTCCGCTGCGGTGACTGCTATCTGCTCCCCCACGAGCAGAGCGCAACGGCATTTCTGCCCTATCGCGTCAACAATGCCCTCTTCTTCGCCGTCACAAGGCAGGCGCTGGCCCGCCCCGAAATTCATCGGGTTTTTTTCTGTCTTCAGTCGCTCGACGCACCCTGCTCTGTGGACACATTCAAGTTCAGAATGGGCTGTACCGCGCTGCCCGTGCGGCAACGGGTTGTCTTTCACCCCTGGTTCGCGCCCGTCGCAGCCAAGCATGCCACCCGCGCCATGGTGAAGCGCGCTGCGAAAAGCCTGCCCGCCTCTTATACGCTTTCCAAAGCTGAAGGAATGCTGCGTTTCTTCCAAGAAGGACAAATTGCGCTGATGGAACAGGAATGGCCAGAAATTCTGACGGATTACCGCAGCCGTCTGGAGCCCGCAACGCGTGCGCCAATCAATAGTGCGAGGGAGGCCCTCGTATGACCAGTGGCAACATTTCGACAAGCGTCATCCCGTTCGATGATGTCGCTGCGCCGCCAACCGACAGTCAAGTTGCACAGACGTCGCGGGCAACCTTTCTGCCCTTCTGCCTGCCTGAGATCGGCGATGCGGAAATCAACGAAGTGTTACAAACGCTTCGGTCAGGCTGGATCACCACAGGACCGCGCGTTCATGAGTTCGAGCGTCGCTTTGCCGATTATGTCGGCGCACGTTGCGCAGTCGCGGTGAGTTCCTGCACAGCCGCTCTCTACCTGGCGCTGACGGCCATCGATGTCGGGCCAGGTGACGAAGTGATTACCTCACCCTTGACTTTCTGTTCTACCGCCAACGTCATCGTTCAACGAGGGGCGACGCCCGTCTTTGCCGATATCGACGCTGACTTCAACATCGATCCGCAGGAGATTGAGCGACGAATCACGCCACATACGAAAGCAATTCTCCCAGTCCACCATTCGGGGCAACCGTGCCAGATGAATGCAATCCTGGATATTGCGAACCGCTATGGGTTGGAAGTGATCGAGGACGCGGCCCACGCCGTGGGGGCTTCCTATCGCGGCTGCAAGATCGGGACCCTCGGCACCATGACCGCATTCAGCTTCTATGCGACAAAGAACATCACGACCGGTGAAGGCGGGATGGTTACCACCAATGACGATACCCTGGCGGACCGGGTCAGGCTGTTGAGCCTACACGGTATGAACAACAATGCCTGGAAGCGCTACACCAGCACTGGTTCGTGGTACTACGAGGTTCTCTGCCCGGGCTACAAATGCAACATGACGGATATTCAGGGAGCGCTCGGTATTCATCAGTTGGCCCGGCTACCGCAAGCCCAGGCCGTACGGGCAAGGTATGCCCAACGCTACAATGAAGCGTTTCTTGGACTACGCGAAATACAGACGCCGCTTGTCCGACCTGATGTCGAGCACGCTTGGCATCTCTATGTCATCCAACTGCACCTCGAATATTTGACCCTCGATCGCGCCCAGTTCATTGAGGCTCTACAGGCCAATAATATCGGCGCAAGCGTCCACTTCATCCCGGTCCATCTCCACCCCTATTATCGGCAAGCCTTCGGCTTCAAGCGGGGCGATTTCCCACGCACCGAACAGATCTACGATCGCATCGTTTCCTTGCCATTGTACCCAAAGATGACCCATGAAGATATCGAGGATGTCATTCACGCTGTCTACGCCATTGTGGAAAGCAATAGGAGGCGATAATCCATGAAAAGGATTTTCGATGTGATCGCAGCCAGTTTTGGCCTGATCTTGGTCTCGCCTATCCTTCTGATCGCTGCAGTAGCCATCAAGCTGGACTCGCCGGGTCCTGTACTCTACCGAAGCCGGCGAGTCGGCAAAAATGGAACCTCCTTTGCCATGCTCAAGCTGCGTACAATGGTGGAGGATGCGGAGGATATGGGACCAGAATTGACGGGCAGCGGCGATCCGAGAATCACGCGCGTCGGTCGCCATCTGCGTCATTGGAAGATCGATGAGTTGCCACAACTCGTTAATGTACTGCGGGGTGAAATGAGCTTCGTGGGACCAAGACCAGAGTGCCCCAAGTATGTGTCCCGCTATACGGCAGACCAGCTACGCATCTTGGCAATAAAACCGGGTATCACTGGCCCCTCTCAAGTCATGTTTCGACATGAAGAGACCCTCCTCCAAAATTGTGATGATCTCGAAGCCGTCTATCTCACCAGAATACTGCCGGAAAAACTGGCTATCGATTTAACTTATGTCGACAAAAATCATTCTTTATTCAAAGACCTGTGGCTGATCATGTTGACGCTATTGTGTTTGTTTAAACGTGCGAAACAAGATGACTGCGATGCTCCTTCTGGCCGAAAAGAGCATCCTGCTGGCGAAATGCCAGCATCGTCTAGGGTTCCCAGATGCTAGTGCAGCGATTGGTTACTGCGGGTCGAGGCGGCAAGCAGATTGATATCGCCTACATTGAACGGCTCAAACCCTCTTTCCGGCAGCAGGAAAATCGTCGGAAACGTATTCTTGTTGCCGGCAGTTCGGGCTGATGTAATAGCAGATCTGCATCATTTGGTCCTTGCTATCCGTGTTCAAATTCGCAATTAACTTGACAGGAAGCTATTCCTGGAATATCCTCAATTTGCAAGATGTTGGACCTTCTGACACAACTGCATGAAAATGTGGTCCGGACCTCGAATCATTGGGCAGCGTTTTCTTGTCACTTGACGCCTAGAAATCTCGACTTCTTGCGCCGAAACATATTAAGCAGTAGTACAGCAAGTGAGGAAAGTTCCACAATGTCTGAAGAGAGATTTACCGGCACCGTCAAGTGGTTCAACAACGACAAAGGCTTTGGCTTCATTGAATATGAGGGCGGCAGGGATGTCTTTGTCCACTATTCTGCCATCGCGTCCGAAGGCTTCCGCAGCCTGGCCGAGGGCGACCGCGTCGAGTTCTCCATTGAACAAGGCCCAAAGGGTCCCGCTGCGGCCAACGTGCGCAAGCTGTAGGCTGACAGACTAACCGAAAGGTAAAAAGGGACCGGCGTCTATGCCGGTCCCTTTTTCTATTGGGCGAGCTGATAGGGCAAATGTGAAGACCGACCGAATTCGCCAAATCGATCTTGGCTCAACCCTATCTGCGCAAAATCTGGTCACCGCATCCCACGCCGCCGCCAACGAGTGCAGCGGCGGCTAATCCTAATCACTCGGCGTCACGATGCGGCCTGGCGTTGCGTCTGTGTGGCGTCCGTTGACCACAACGTGGATGCCGTTGACCCAGACGTCACGTACGCCTGTGGCCAGCTGGTGGGGCTGCTCAAAGGTTGCGTGATCGATGATGGTCGTTGGGTCGAACACAACGACGTCAGCATAGGCGCCCGCGGCCAGCAAGCCCCGTTCACGCAGGTTCAACCGGGCGGCCACGGCCCACGTCATTTTGCGAATGGCCTCCTCCAATCCAATCACGCCTTCTTCCCGCACGTACCGGCCAAGCACACGGGGATAGGTACCGTACGCCCGAGGATGATAGGGTCCCAGGGGCTCGGCCCAGGCCGGGTCAAAGCCGCCGGCGTCGGTGGAGATCTTAATCCACGGCTGCTGCAGCTGGAGGCGCAGATTTTCTTCGCTCATGCTGAAGTAGATGGTACCGATTCGCTGCTCCTCACTGATGAGCAAGTCGAAGACAGTATCAACCCAGTCTTGCCCGCGCATGGCCGCGATCTCGGTTAGACGCTTGCCGACGTATCGCTTGTTCTCCGGCTGCTCGAAGCCGATGGGCATGACGGCCGACGGATCGCGGGTGCCCATGGGCTCCCAATCGCCCGACGGGCGCAGCATCTCTTCTTTGATGCGGGCCCGCATCTCCGGCGCACGCAGGTTGGCGTAGAGCTTCCCTTCGGCCATGGCCCAAGGGGGCAGGACCGCACTCAGCCCCGTACCTGAGGCCGCGTAAGGGTACATATCGGCCGTAATGTCAATGCCGTCGGCCCGGGCGCGGTTGATTTGCGCGATGACGGCCGGAATCTTGTGCCAATTGTGCGCGCCCGACGCCTTTAGGTGATAGATTTCCACCGGAACGCCCGTGCGCCGTCCCAGAGCGATGGCCTCCGCCATGGCTTCCTGGAGCCGGTCGCCTTCGTCGCGGATGTGGGTGATGTAGACGCCGTGATGGGCGGCAACGACTTCGCAAATTGCGGCCAACTCGTCGGTATCCGTATAGGCATCGGGCGGATAGATGAGGGCATAGGAGACGCCGAAGGCCCCTTCCGCCATGGCGTCGGCCATAGTCCGGCGCATGACGTTCAGCTCGGCCTCCGAAGGCCGGCCCATCTCCAGGCCCTTGCCGACCGTGCGCAGGGTACCGCCGCCCAGAAATGAACCGATATTGGGCGAAACGCCATGCTCGACCATGGCCTCGAGCCAATCCCGGAAGCGCGTCCATGTGTGAATCCGGGCCCGCCACTCGTCACCGATATCCAGGGAGAAATAGACGTCGGCCAGCGGCTCGGTGTTGCGCCCAATGACCGGCGCCGGCGTCCACCCCTCGCCCATGATTTCCGTCGTGACGCCCTGCAGGAGCTTAGAGACCGATCGTCCGTCCAGCATGAGCGGCAGAATCGAATGACTCTGAATGTCGATAAAACCGGGGCAGACCACATGATCGGTGGCGTCGATGATGGTTCGTGCTTTGCTCGCCTTCTCTTGACCGACGGGCGTAATGGCGGCGATGCGGTCGCCCCGCACCAATAGGTCGCCGTAGAACCAGGGATTGCCGCTCCCATCAATGATCTTGCCGTTGCGAATCATCAGATCGTAATCGTACATGGTGACCTCCGAATCTATATGACGCCGGCACGAGTGTCATCATACCGGGTCTGAATCGGGACGCGTCTGAACAACTTCGTGGAAGGCTGCCAACTTGCGCGGCACGATGGGGCGGCCGTAGCGATCGGCATAGAGTTTCGTAAATTCCGCCCCATAAAGAAGGATCTGGGCCGAATAATAGACCCAGATCAGCAATACCACAATCGAACCCACGGCGCCGAAGAGGGGAACGGTTCCGCTCCGCTCCAGGTAGAGGGTCAACAGCAGCCGGCCGATGGAAAAAAGTACGGTCGTGACCAGCGCGCCTACAGCCACATCGCGCCAGCGGGCGCGGGCATCGGGCAGCCATTTGAAGATGATCGCGAAGGTGGCAAAGGCCAAGAACGGCACGATTAAGCGGTTGATGTGAAAAGAGAGATCGGCGGTCTGGGGAAGAAGCGTGGCCAGATGGCGGGAGACGACACCGAGCGCAGTATCGATCATCACGCTAGATGTGAAAAGCAGGCCCGCAAAAAAGAGGATCAGCAACGGCACGATCTTGCGTCGCACCAGGATCATGCGCTCC
>CAYZLP010000004.1:6012-23043 GCA_964478635.1 uncultured Caldilineaceae bacterium | reverse complement strand
GAATATTATAACCGATCTGGCCCCCGCCGGTGAAGCCATCGCCCTTCGCAGTCAGAGAGACCGGTAGGTTGTCTGCCTCATCAGGGCCGGGTTGGGTGCCGGTGATCTCGGTGGAGACGCTCTCTTCCGCGCCGTTCACCAGGCGGTAGGTACTATCCTCGCCGGCCAGCTCCCGCACCCGGACCCAGGCGGCCACATTCCCCTCGTCGTCGCGCAGGCGCAGATCCATGAACTGCATGTTGCGCCAGGAAGGGATGGAGATAGGTGTCGTCCAGCTGATGGTGAAGGTTGTTTCCACGCCGGTTTCGATGGTCGTCTCCGGTTGGGGCTCGATCAGTTCGCTTTCGCCCAGAAAGGGGAAGCTGATGCTCAACGGTACGGGCGGTGAGGAACCGCCGCCGGGTTCGGGATTGACGACCGTCACGAGGCGGACTGAAGGCCAGGGCGGACGGATGTCACTGCCGAGGACCCGGATCCAGATCATGTTGGGGGTGCTGAAGAAGGTGCTGCGATAGGAGCTGTTCAGGAGCGCCCGTGATTGGCGGGTGAAGTTGCGACCGTCGATCCGCACCCAGAAATCCCCTGAATTGAATGAGCCGGTCACCACAGTCGGGGCCAGGCGCATCACAAACGGACTGGGGTTGACGCGCAGCGTTTCGGTCGAGAGGATCAGCTGGTAGCCGCCGGTGTTGTTGTTGACGCTGCGGGTTACGATCGTATAGCGGCCGGTGATGGGCAGGATCGTCCCATTGATGAGCGCGTTGGAACCGCTGCCGCCGTTGTTGTTGATCACGATGCGGCGCCCGTTGGGATCGTAAAGTTCCAGATAGGGATCGATTGCGCTCCCCAGTGCATTCATCTGAATGGTCAGACGGGAGGAGGCCGCAGCTTGGACATAGTGGAAGTCCCGGTCGCCGGCCTGATCGATCTGGCCGTTCGTGGTGCTGGGGATCGCCCTGGTCTGAAAATCGTCGAGCCCGCAGTTGATCATGCCGCAGAGGGCTGAGTAGACATCGAGCCGGCGTTTGGTCACGAAGCCGTTGACGCGATTGTCCTGAATCGGCGGGCCGTTGAATTCCAGGAGGGCTTCCAGGAAGTTGGCCGTCTGATCCGGTCCGGCCTGACGCAGGATGGCCAGCGCGGCGGCTACATGAGGGGCGGCCATGGAGGTGCCGCTCTTGAAGGCCTGGCCGGTTCCGGGCACCGGGGCAAGAATGTTGCCGCCGGGCGCCAGCAGCGTGGTGAAGTTGTTGATGTTGGAAAAGCTGGAAATGGTATCATTCTTGTTGGAAGACGCGACGCTGACGGCCGTGGAGATGCAGCCCGGGGCCGCCATAGAATCGGTGAAACCCGCATTTCCCGCAGCAATGACCGTGACAATGCCGGCCGAACGAAGGAGGTCGATGGCCGGTTTGCGATTGTCGTTGTCACACGTGCTGCCAAAGCGACCGCCGCCCAGGCTCATGTTTACGGCGGCAATGTTGAAGCTGTTGCGCAGGGCAAAGACCCGCTCCAGCGCACCGATGATGTCGGCGCTGTTGGCCAGGGTGCACGGGCTTGTGATACCGGCATTGGCGCAGCGGGTGTTGCCGGGCACGTCGTCAACCCGGGAGAAGACCTGGATTGAGATCAGATCGGCGCCCTGCGCGACGCCGGCCACGATCCCGCCCACGTGGGTGCCGTGATCGCAGCCGCTGACGTTCAGCGGGCAGTTGAGTCCCGAATTGACCGCAGTAGTATCTTGGCCGCCGGGGCATACGGACGAGAAATTGGCGGTTGCATTGGTTGTCGAGAAGCAGGCCTCTGACACGACCCTGCCCTGAAGGCTCGGGTGATTCTTGTCGATGCCCGTGTCCAGGACGGCCACGGTCCAGTCGGAGCCGTCGAAGAAAATCTGGTCGGCCGCATCCGCCCGGATGAGGGGCACGCTCTGTCCCAGCGATGGTGGGACGGGGATGTCCTCTTGAATCAAGCGGACCCTGGGCGCCTGAAAGAGCGCGTCCAGCGCCTCCAAAGCGTTGACCGTCACCGCCATTTGCGGCACGTAGGTGAACTCACGTAAGTCGCTGACATTCTGTCCATCCAGGGCCCTCGTGACTTCGTCCTGGGCCCGGGCGATTTCGGCCTCCTGCACCTGCGCGGCCGACACCTGCGCGCTGTATACGTCCGGATTCCAATCCACGTCCAAGGTGACGATCAATTGGAGAACGCCCTGTTGCTCCAGCGTGGCGGCCAGCGCGGCGTAATCGCCCCGTGCGGGCGGCTGCGCCCGCACCAGCCCGGTCAGGATGGCCAGCCCCATCACCCCCAGGAAGACCGCGACACATGCTTTCCGATAGTTTGTTCCCATAAGTTCCTCCGGTTCCCAGTCTTGAAACTTCGATTTTTGACCAACCAATTATTTCCTGATCATGGGTAAAAAGATCCGCGGTTCGACCTCTCCCGCAGGCGGAAGGATCCGGGCCTGTAGCGTGATGCTGACGCTGCCCAGGGCATTGCATCGGCAAACTTGATGTGAATGACGCCTGGCTCATAGAATTCGCGGAAGATCGCGTCATTCGCCTGAGCGTGCAAGTTGTCCTGCGCCTGGGCATCCGTTGCGCAGAGAACCAGCGCCAGGAGGATCAACAGCAGCGGCGGCAGGCGGCACTGCTGCCGTCTGGTAGGGCCCGACGGGGTGTCGCGTTGCATGGCTAGATATCCTTTCACTGCGGAACTACATCGTCGACTGCGGCAGGTTCATCCATTGCGGCAGGTTCATCCATTCGCGGCCTGAGCCTGTCGAAGGCGGATCAATTCAGTCGGCTTCGACAGGCTCAGGCTAGGGAATGCGCTCAGCTTGCGTGGCTGGCGACCCGTGGATTTGGCTAGGGTGCCGCCCGAACGACTGGCAGCCATACCTTGCGATCGAGCCCGCTCAGGTCGATGACGTTGACCGTGCCGGCCATGCCCACGCCGCCCGGCCCGCCGTGGGCTTCGCAGTAATAGGGGAATGTACCCGGCGCTCCGAATGTCTGGCTGTAGGTCGTCCACGAACTGCTGGGCGGGCCGCTGGTGAAACTGCCGTCATCGGCGACAACGTTGTGGAAGCCCTCCCGGCGCACCCAGATGACCGTGCCGCCGGCCGGAATCGTGACCGGGTCCGGACTGAAGGCGAAATTGGTCACATCGACCACGGCGTTGGCCACCTGAACAGTGGTTTGGGCCTGGACACTGCCCGCGCTGTTCCCGGCGGTGAGCGTGGCCGTGTATTCGCCCGGCGCAGCGTACGTGTGACTAACGGAGGCGCCTTCCGCACTGTTGCCGTCGCCGAAGTTCCACTGGTAGCTGACGTTGGTTCCCCCCGTACGCGCGGCGGAGAATCCCGTGGGTTGGCCCAGCGCGGTCGGTCCATCGTTGGCGGCCGTCAGGCCGGTAATGGGCTCGTCATCCCCCGCCTGCACGATCACGACGCCACTCATGCCGGTTCCACCCGGCCCGCCGTGAACCTCACAGTAGTAGCGGAACTCGCCGGCGCTGGTGAAGGTATGGCTGTATTCCGTCCAAGAACTGCTGGCCGGACCGCTGTTGAAGCTGCTGTCATCGGCGACGACGTTGTGGAAGCCTTCCAGACGTACCCACGTGACCGTGTCGCCCACCCGAATCGTCACGGGATCCGGGTTGAAGTCGAAGTTGGAGACATCGACCGTGTGGGTCGTTCCGGCGCCGGTCACGGTGACGGTGGTGGTGGCCGTGGCGCTGCCGGCGCCGTTGCTGGCCATGATCGTGGCGACGTAGGTTCCCGCCGCGCCATATACGTGGGTGGGCGAAGGCCCGGCACCCGTATTCCCATCGCCGAAGTCCCATGCGTAGAGCACGTTTTCTCCTGTGGCGACGCTGGCGCTGAAGCCCGTGGGATTGCCTAATTCAGTCGGACTCGTGTTGGTGGCGGTCAGGCCGCTGATGGCTTCATCAGCCATGGCGCCCATGCCGCAGGCGAAGCCGCTGCAGAGCGTGTTGGCGCTGTTGGTCGTTACGCCGGCAACGGGCTGGCCGAAGGCGCTACGCAGCACTGTCTGCCCGTTGCCGACCTCACCGCCGCCACTGGCGCCGCCCGCACTGTAGCGAGTGATCATCTCGCCGACGGCAAAGACCGTCCCGACTGCGCAAATCAACAGGAGGACGACCGCCGCGCTCAGCAAACCTGTGCGCTTGAAATTGGTCTTCATGGTTCCTCCCGGGTTAGGCGTTCTCACAGAGAATCGTCAGTTCGTTGAAGGTGCCGAAGTCGTAAGAGACGACGCAGCGCGGCGTATTGCCCCCGCCGGTCTGCAGGCGTCCGCTGAAGTAGCCCAGGCGCGAGGCGGCAAAGCTGGCAATGCCGCTGTTGTTTTCGACCAGAAACGCGCTGTTGTTCGAACTGGTGCGCACGAGCGAATGCTCGATGGTCGGGAAGCCGCTGGTTGCGACGAGCACGGCCCGGTAATCGCCACAAAGCTCGCTGTTGCGGATGCTGGGGCTGCTGCGCGTGAGGTGGAGCGCATAGCCGGTCCCGGTGCCGGTCGAGCAGTTGATTACATCATCCTCGCCGCCGACCAGCGTGCTGTCCGTAATGAGGGGCTGTTCATTGTTGCCATCGGCGTCCGTGTGGCCCAAGGCGGCGTTGATCGCACTGCCGAAGCCGACCGCGCCGGTAGCCATGAGCAGCGAACGGTGGATGGTCGGTTCGGCGTCGCGCAGGAGGACGGCATAGTGATTGCTGCCGCCGGCGCCCCGGGCTTTGGCTACCACATTGTCCATGAGCGTGTCGCGGGTCGCATCGCCGCCCATGTAGACGGCGATGGCCGTGTTGCTGGTCGCATCGTTGTAGACCGTGAGATCGCTAAGGCGCCCCCTATCCTGAACCTTCACCGTCGCAGCCGACGCGCCGGCGCTGCTGTCCGAGCGGGTCGACGAAATGACCGTTACGTTAGGGCCGGCTCCCTGGAGATGGACGTAGGGTTTGACGTCCACCAGGTCGGCTTCGGTATAGGTTCCCGGCGCCACGTAGACGAGATAGCGATTGCCGGAGGAAGGATTGCTGATGCTGTTGAGGGCAGCGGCGACTGAGCTGTAATCGCCACCGCTCTTGGCCACGACGATGACGTTTTCAAAGGCGCCGCCCGCGTTGAGGGCCACGGTGGCGGTGGTTGCATAGGTGGCTTCCAGCGCAGTCTGCGCCTGATAGGCCTGCAGGGCATAGGGTGCGGCGCCGATGCGCTGGCGCGGCAGGGGCGAACCGCCGTTGACGGACACTTCCAGATAGCGTCCCTCGCCTGCGAAGACTGCGGGCTCCAGCGGAACCCCCTGGCTGCCCAGCATGACGGCGAAGTAGCCGCCGTTTACGGGCACGTTGTTGTGGGTCTCTTCCCAATATTTCGTGCCGCCGCTGCTGGCATCGTAGATCTTGAAGGTGAGCGCGTAGCTGCCGTCGAGGGACGAGCCGCCGGCATCGGTGAGATAACCCTGATAGCTCATCAATTTGGGTACGCCTGCAATTTCGTCCGGGTTGGCCAGCAATCCACTGCCGCCGAATATCAGCAAACCGCCGGCTGCCAGCAGCGCAATGCATAGCGTCAGCCCGAGAGATATACGGATTCGAAACATGTCTGCCTCCTTGTCTGGGGTTGGTCGAAATGAAATCGCTCACGCGCCATGTCTGTCCTGGTCGATTAGGGCCTCAACGACGCCTTGGAGAAGCGCATGGAGCTGCTCCAAGGACGCAAAGTGGCGCACGTCTTCGGCATCGACCGGCTGGAGTGAGCCGCGCAGATTCGACGGGCGGTCTCGTTCGCCATCTGGCGGTATGCTCTGACTTTCATCCGTCCACAGACGCAGGACGAACGTAACGCGGTGTCGCATCGGCGTTGAACCCTCGCTAACAGGCGTGCGAAAACGATTCGGCTGCCAGCATAGCAAGCCGCTCTCGTGCGACTCTCGTACGGGGGCAGCCGGGTGCGGACCAATGTGACAATGGCGAATAGAGAGAGAGGGGGGGCAGGGAGAGCTCAGATGTTCAAGAAGAGGAGTGCAAGACGTTTTACAGAGAGGCGCAGAGAACGGGATCGAGAACCGGTGGGGAAAGCCAAAACTCAGCCTTGGCCTCGACTACTGCGTCCGCGGGTCCACACCGGTTCTCCCCGGGCTTCCAGGGCGGCGAGGTCGCGCAGGACGGTGCGGCGGCTGACGCCAAGGGCTTGGGCCAGGTCTTGATCGGTGGGCGCGGCATGCTGTGCGGCGGCTTCGGCCATGAGCTGCGTGAGCCGATAGCGTCGCCGCTCGGTCCTGTCTTCGATGGCTTCATCTTCGGGGCCGAGGAGGGTCCAAGTGACGGCAAGGGTTTCGTCGGATTGGAGGGGCCGGCCCAGGGGCGCATCCGCGCGGGCCAGGGTGGCGGTGTTGTGCCGGACTGTGCCGGTGAGTTCGTCGTGGGCGGCAACAATGGTGCGGTTGATGGCCACCGCACTGTAGAAGCGGCGACGCACCGCATGATCGACGATGGCGCGTGACTGGGTTTGGATTTCGTCGAAGGCAGCGCGCAGGGCGGAAGCGTAATGCTCCGTCCGGCCCAGCTGATCGAGGAGCTGGGCCAAGGCCCAGTACCAATTTTGAGGCGTTTCGCCGGCCACCCGATCCACTTCGAAAGCTTGCCAGACTGCATCGGCCAGCGCACGCGCCTGCGCTTCATTGCCGGAGGCCAGATGGCAGAGGGCTAGATACGTTTCGCATTGATAGCGGTTGAGGCGCTCGCCCGTGTCCCGCCAGTTGGCGGCCGCCTGCGCCAGGCGCGGGATGGCCTCGGCAATGCGGTCCTTCTCGTAATACTGAATGCCGAGATCCTGCAGGGCGAAGGCTTCAAAGAGTGGCGAACCCAATGCCTCGGCCTCGGTTTGCGCCTGCAACAGGTGGGCTTCTGCCCCCTCGGCATCGCCGATGCGATAGCGGACGTTGCCCAGGGTCACCGTGGCGATCACGTATCCCAGCCGCTCGCCGATGTCATCAAAGATCGCGCGCGCCGCCGTGGCCTCACGTTCAGCTTGTTCGTAGTCGCCCAGGGCCAGGGCGATGAGCCCTCTTGCCTGACGCGCCGCGCCCTCGCCCCGGATGTAGCCCGTGCGCTGTTGGGCCGCCAGGGTAACATCCGCCAGCGCGGCGGCCCGATCCCAGGCGCCGATATCTTGCAGGGCGGAAAGATAGTTGAGGCGCGCCCGGGCTTCCTCGAATTCATTTCCGGCTGCAACCTGGGCCTCAATGGCCTGCTCGTAGAGGGGCAGGCAGCGCTCGATTGGTTCGTTGAGATTGGAGTAGGCCCAGGCCAGCCCGTCGAGCGCCCGTCCTTCCTGGGCTCGGTCGTTTCGTTGGCGGGCGAGGGTCAGCGCCTCTCCCAGCGCCGCAACGGCCGCTTGATTGCGCCCGAAGTGCATGTCGACGTCACCCCGCTGGAGGTAGACGGCACAGAGCGCTGCTTCATTCTGCGTCGCCGCAGCCAGGGCCTCCGCTTCATCCAGCAGCGCGCCGGCCGCACTCTGGTCGCCGGTCAAAAAGGCGAAGTGCGCCCGCTCAATAAGCGTTTGCAGGCGGATTTCGGCGGAGCTATCAACGAGCAACGGGCGGGTGGCGTCGAGGGCGGTCTGCTGAGCCGTGCGATCCCCCGTGATTGCGCAAGTCTGGGCCAGCTTCAGGAGCAGCGTTAGGCGCTCATCCGGGGCAGCGGGCGGCGCCAGCTCCAGTGCCCGCGTGAGCGCACGTTGTGCATCGCTGTAAGCGAAGTTTGCCAGCGCGGCGTCGGCCACCATCCGGTATGCCTGGCCGGCGGTTTCGCGCTCGCCTGCGGCGGCCAGATGAAAGGCCCGCAGCGGCAGCGCATCTTCCTTCTCAGACAGGGCCGCGGCAGCCCGTCCATGGAGCAATCTCCGCTCATCCGGCGCCAGCTGGTCGTAGACCGCGTTCCGGATCAGGTCATGAGGAAAGCGACAGCCTTCGTCCGTGACCTGAAGGAGGAACGCGGCGGCGAGCCGGCTGCTGCTGCCGGCCATCGCGGCCGACGTATGCCCTGCTACGGCCTGCCAGACGGCATAAGCGGCGCCGTCGCCGGCCACGGCCGCGGCTTGCAGGGCCGCACGATCTTCGGACCGCAGGCGGTCAAGACGCTGCTCCACCGTAAGCCGGTAGGGGCGTCGATCGCGTTCGAGCCCCAGCAGCGTTTCGGTGATGAAGTAAGGATTCCCGCCGGAAATGGCATGGATTTCGGCCGTATCGCCGCGAAATTGGGCCGGCAGCATGGTCACCACCTCTTCCGGTTCCAGCGGCGCAAGAGTGCAGGGCGTGAGCCATCCGTTGCTTTCCCAGCGGCGCAGCGCGTCCCAGCCCGGCCCGCTTTCAACCGCACGGCGCCGGTAGCCGATGAGCAGGAGCAGGGGCATTCGTTCGCAGTGAGCGGCCAACGCATCCAAAATGGCCCACTGGTCCTGGGTCGCCCAGTGCATGTCGTCCAGGATGAGGACGCAGGGCGTTAGCTCACAGAGCGCGGCGAAGACGGCGATCGCCGCGGAATGCAGACGCTGACGGGCAGCTTCCGGCGGCAGGTCGGGCAACTCGGCAAGCGTGCGCCATGGCTGATAGAGCGGTCCGAACGCGGCCAGGGTGGCCGGTGACAGTTGGGCTGCAACCTGGGTCGCACGCAACCCGGTAAGGACGGCCGTTGCCGCCTGGGCCAGCGCTGAGAAGGGCGAGGCGCTGGGACGGTCACTGGCGGCGCCCTGGGCAACCGTTGCCCCGCGCCAGCGCGCGCTGTCGGCAACCTCCTGCAGCAACCGGCTCTTGCCAATGCCGGCCGGACCCTCTACAGCAACGAGTTGCCCCCATCCGCCGATGGCTGTGTCAACGGCGCCGAGCAGCAGGCGCCGCTCATCCCGGCGCCCGGCGAAAGGCGGATGGAGGGGATCGAAGACCACAGGGTATGACGAGAGGTTATCTTCCGTTGCGACGATGCGCTGTTCGGTCCGCAAGCTCGCCGCCAATTGCCGACCTTCCGGGCCCGGCTCGACGCCGAACTCCTCGTTCATGACGGCGCCCAGGCGCGCATAGACGGCAAGCGCTTCCCCGATGCGCCCTTCCTGAGCCAGAGCCTGCATCTGGCCGATATAGGCGCGTTCGTCAAGGGGGTCTTCTGCCAGGAGGCGCTGGAAGGTCCGGCGCGCGGTGGCGAAATCACCGCCGGCGGCCGACCGGGTCGCGACCTGATGGAGCAAATCCAGATAGCGCTCCCGGAGGGCATAGCGTGGCGCAAGGAGCCAGTCATCGAACATGTCTTCGAGCAGATCCCCCCGGTAGAGATTCAGCGCGAGGGCAGCGTCTTCCGAGCGTTCGGCGTATGTCTCGAATTGCCGTACATCGATCCAGAGCCGGTCCTGATCGACCAAGCCGATCTGTTCTCCCGTAACGTGCAGCCATTCACTGACGGCAGAATTGCGCAGGCGGTAGAGGCTGTCCGACAGGGCGCGACGAGCGGCTGCAGGCGCGTATTCGGGCCATAGCCTTTCGATCAAAAGCTCGCGGGCGTGAACCCGATCGTTTTGCACGCACAGCAGGGCAAAGAGGCTTGCCGCCTTGCCACCGGGAACGGAAACTATTCGTCCGGCTTTTTCGACATGTAGCGGGCCCAGGAGGCGTACGGTACCGGCGTAGGATTGGCGCATGGTGTCCGGTCTGTCGTGGCTTGCGTTGCTTGATTTCCGTTGCGCGCTAAACTGAAGCCTCTATGAGACTATGGGTGATGTAGGCCACCGCTATTCGTGATCCCGCATAGATGTCAGTCTAGGGCGCCATCAAATCACCTGCGCAGGTGATCTCACTGCGCAGTGCATATCTGCTCGCAGACTGCGCTTGTGGCGGCGCGTGTCCACAGTATAATCAAAGGTCCAGACAGGGCAAGTGCGTTTTGGGGCCGCCCGTTTCCATTCCCGACTATTGCTGCTATACTTGGCTCACTCCGGCCCGCGCCAGCTTCTCGTCTTTACGCCGGAGTCAATGCATGCAACAGGATTTGCCGCAAACGGACGATAGATAGTGCGGCAGGTATTACATCCCAATCAAGCAGGTGAATTCCCCGACGGAAACTCTCGTCCAGTCGCGGCTGCTGGCCGCGAAATCGGATTTCCGTCAAGTGATTCACGCCCATCTGTACCAGGTAAGGAGTTATTATGACCGACATTCGCTTTGGCACCGACGGTTGGCGCGGCCGGATTGCCGATGACTACACGTTTGCCAATGTGCGGCGCTGCGCCCAGGGTTTCGCGGCGTATCTGAAAAGCAAAGGGTTGGACGGGCAGACTGTGATCGTGGGCCACGACCGGCGCTTTCAGGCAGAGGATTTTGCCGCAAGCGTGGCTGAGGTCCTGGCCGGCAACGGGTTTGTGGTACATCTGACCGACAAGGCCACGCCGACACCGGTCATCAGCTTCAGCGTGCCCAACCGGGGCGGCGTGGCCGCCATCAATGTTACCGCCAGCCACAATCCGCCCGAAGATCTTGGCTTTAAGGTGCGAGATGAAAGCGGCGGCGCTATTGCTCCCGACGGTCTGGCCGTGATCGAGTCCTTGATCCCTGGTGCGGACGATCCAGCGGCGATCAAGCGTATGCGCCTGGACGAAGCCTTGGCCACGGGCAAGATCGTCTATTTCGATGCCAAACCGGCCTACCTGGCCCATCTGGCCGACCTGATCGACGTCCAGCCCATCAAGGACGCCGGCCTCAAAGTCGTGGTCGACAACATGTGGGGCAACGGCTCGGGCTGGCTGAGCGAGATCCTGGAGGGCGGCAAGACCGAACTGATCGAGGTTAACGCCGCGCGCAACCCCATTTTCCCGGGCATGTCCCGCCCCGAGCCGATTCCGCCCAATGTAGACAACGGTCTGGCCAAAGGACGTGAAGTCGGCGCCGATTGCGTCTGCATCCTGGACGGCGATGCGGATCGCTGCGGTTTTGGCGATGAGAATGGCAACTTTGTCGATCAGCTCCGGGTCTATGGCCTGCTGGCCTACTATTTCCTAGAGGTTCGGGGGGACCGGGGAACCATCGTCAAGACGTTGAGCACCACATCCATGCTAGATAAATTAGGCCAGAGCTATGGCGTACCGGTGGTGAATACAGGCGTCGGCTTCAAATATGTGGCCCCGGCCATGGTCGAGCACAATGCCCTTATCGGCGGTGAGGAGAGCGGCGGCTATGCGTTCCGCAATCACGTGCCCGAGCGCGACGGCATTCTGGCAAATCTCTTCCTGCTCGATCTTCTGGTCCGGACGGGCAAGAAGCCGACCGAACTGCTGAACCTGTTGTTTGACAAAGTGGGGGGTCCTCACTACTACGATCGCATCGACACGCGGTTGACGGACAACGCGATGAAGGCCGCGGCCAAAGCCCGGCTCGACGGACTGGAAGCCGACGGACTCACGCTGGGCGGACACGCGGTCACGGAGCTGATCACGACCGACGGTTACAAGTTTGTCATGGACGACGGCGGTTGGCTGCTGGTGCGCTTTTCAGGCACTGAACCGTTGATTCGGGTATACACCGAAACTACCGACCGGGACGGTGTACCCCAGATCCTGGCCGATGGCAAGGCCCTTGCCGGTATTGCATAAGCCCCGCAGGCACGCGCCGGCTTCGACAAGCTCAGGCGGCGGTGGGCGCACTTAATCGGAGGGGATAGATGTAGGCGGAGGAAATGTAAGAGGAGCCTGGCTTTGGACGGAAGTCAGGCTCCTCGCACCGGGAGAGTTCAAACGTTGTTGCAGATCGTGGATGCACCTAATGAAAGTCAAGTTACTTTGGCCCGGCGCCATCTGTGATAAAATGAACAAACAGTCGGCTTGACTTTGTGTAAGGTTTGTATATTCTTTGTGTGCATGCTATGACCGTAACCGCGATTCGCACTGTCGATACCCACTGCCATTTGGACCTGGCCCAGTTCAATGAAGATCGGTCCGCTGTCGTCGAGCGTGCTGCCGCTGTCGGTGTGGACCTGATCGTCAACCCGGGGATCGACCTTCAGCACAGCGAAGCTGCGATTGCGCTGACCGAACGCTTCCCCAACGTTTATGCGGCCGTGGGCATTCATCCGAACAGCAGCGCTGGTTTTGACGACCGTACCCTGGAGCGTCTGCGCGAGCTGGCGGCCCATCCCAAGGTCGTGGCTATCGGCGAAATCGGTTTGGACTATTATTGGAAAGACGTCAATCCGGAAGTTCAGGCCGGCGCATTTGAGGCGCAGCTCGATTTGGCCGCGCAACTGGGCTTGCCCGTCATCATTCACAGCCGGGAAGCCAACGACGACATCGCCGCAACGCTGCGCAAGTGGGTGAAATCTGCCATCTTCTTGGAGTCACGGTTGGCCGAGCGCTCCTATGCCGGCGTGCTCCATGCCTTTAGCGGCGATCCGGCCATGGCGCGAGAAGCGTATACGTGGGGTTTTGTGCTAAGCTTGGGCGGTCCGGTAACATTCAAGAACGCGCGGGCGCTCCATCAGACCGTGACCGAGCTCGATCCGGCCCGCGTAATGTTGGAGACCGATGCGCCTTACCTGACACCGCATCCACAGCGTGGCGCCCGCAATGAGCCCGCTAATATTCCGCTCATTCTTGATCGATTGGCGGAGCTTCTGAATATGAGTCCGGAAGCGTTGGCCCAGGCTTCCAGCGAGTTGGCATTGCGTTTCTTCGGTTTGGAGGACACTTATTGTGCTAGGGACACAGCCTCGCATCACACGTCAGCACTATAAGCAGGATATCCGTGCCGTGCTGCCGACATCCGCTGTGAATGGAAGGGAAGCCGAGCATCCACCGGTAAATATTCAGATGCTACTTGCGCCCGTCGATTCCGGCCTGCTGCAGGTCGAACGTAAGATGAAAGCGGTTGATTCCGAGCTGTTTGCGCCCCTGGCTACAGCATTCGTCGACCTGATCGGACGGGGTGGGAAGCGCTTGCGCCCGGCCCTGGCTTTGATGGCAGCCGAATTTAATGGTCCGATGCAGGGTACCCCTGCCTATGGCCGCGTCTTGTCTCTGGCAGCTTCGGTCGAAATGTTGCACACGGCAACGCTGGTTCATGACGATGTGATTGATGATGCGCTCCTGCGCCGGGGCGCGCCGACCCTCAACGCCAAGTGGAGCAAGGGGTCGACGGTGATCGCCGGCAACTACATGTTTGGGCAAGCGGCCCAGTTTTCCGCCGAAACCGGCAGCATGCGCGTGATCCGGCTCTTCAGCGACACGCTGGACATCATCGTTAACGGCGAATTGCATCAGCTCTTCGCCCGGGACGAATTTGGCCAGGCCAAGGAGAGTTATTACCGGCGTATCTACGCCAAAACTGCGAGCCTCTTCTGCGCCGCCACCGAAGGCGCCGCAGTGCTCTCCAACCTGCCGGAAGTCCAGATCGAGCAACTGCGCGCCTTTGGCTACAATTTCGGCATGGCTTTTCAGATCGTCGACGATATTCTCGACTTTACGGGCAATGAGACGACTTTGGGCAAGCCTGCGGGCGGCGATTTGCGTCAGGGTACGCTGACCTTGCCCTTCTTCTATTATCTCAACGGCCATCCCCATCCGGACGCACTGGTGGCGGAGTTGGAAGAGAAGATCGAAGCCCGGGATCAGGGCGACGATGCACTGTGGGCCGACACCGTTCAGGAAGTGGTGGCTGCCGTGCGGGCCAGCCGCGCGATTCAGGATGCGCAGGCCGAAGCCATGGACTTCCTCGACAAGGCGCGCCATAGTCTCGCCGATCTGCCCGATAATGAGTACAGGGCCTCCCTGTTGGGGCTGTGCGACTTCGTCGTCCAGCGAACCTATTAGCAGATCGAAGCCGGAGATGCGTCCATCGGCGCCGCCACGCCCATGACTGCCTGCGACCTATCTATTATCATCGTTAGTTGGAACGTGCGTGATCTCCTGCGTGCTTGTCTAGCCTCGCTTGAACGTACTTCCCGACCGGCCAATGAACCAACGCTGCGGGGTTTCGGCCCGCTCAGCGGGGGCAGACAGTTCGAGGTCATTGTCGTCGACAACGGGAGCCATGACGGCTCCGTCGCGATGATGACGGATGAGTTTTCCTGGGTTCGGGTGATGGCCAGCGACGAAAATCTGGGGTTTTCCGCCGGCAACAACCGGGG
Organism: uncultured Caldilineaceae bacterium; assembly: GCA_964478635.1. GTDB lineage: Bacteria > Chloroflexota > Anaerolineae > Caldilineales > Caldilineaceae > JAGRCP01. The sequence continues at coordinate 8,855 of CAYZLP010000004.1, read as the reverse complement.
TTACGCCGTCAGCCGGGGAGACTTTATCTACTTTCTCAACCCCGACACCGAGTTGGTCCAGGATGACGATGACAGCCTGTGGACGCTCTACACGGCCGTGGCGCGGGATGATTCCGTCGGTCTGGCCGGGCCGGAATTGCGCTATGGTGATGGCTCGCTCCAATTCAGCGCGCGGCGCTTCCCCGAACCGTTAACCGCCTTTTTTGAAAGTACCTGGCTTGGCCAGAGCTGGACCGCCAACCCCTGGACCCGTCGTATGCACATGGCCGATTGGCAGGTAGATTTCGCCCACGATGTGGATTGGCTGGTCGGGGCGGCCATGCTGGCCCGGCGTACGGCGCTGGAGGCGATTCGCCTGCCCGGTATGGCGGGGCCGTTTGATGAGGGGTTCTTCATGTATAGTGAGGAGCTGGATCTCTGTTGGCGACTGAAGCTGGCCGGCTGGCGGGTGCTCCATGTGCCCGAGGCTTGTGTCATTCATTATGAGGGGCGCAGCAGCGGGCAGGTCGTGGCTGCACGGCACATTCACTTCAACACCAGCCGCGTCCGTCTCTACGATCATTATTTCGGCCGGCGTTGGGCCAATCGCCTGCGCCGATATCTCCTCTTTGAGTACCGCTGGCAACTTTGGCTGGAGCGTTTCAAGCGTCTCCTGGGCAGCCAACCGGCCATGCGTTCAGCCCGCATCGACGCCTACAAGCAGGTCCTGGCCAGCAGACTTCTACCTGACTCCATGCAAGACGAAGAATAGACCGCGACATCCGCGGTCTATCTATCCATCCAGCAGCGCATTGAGTTCTTCCGGCGTGGTCACAGGCAAGCGGCAGACGTAGTTCTCACAGACGTAGGCCGTGGGCTTGCCGTCCACCATGGTACGGCCTTCGAAGACGGGTAGAGGGTTGTCCGCGTCGGGCGCCTTCTGGGCAACGGTGGCATGGGGCAGATAGCGCCGGCGCACCTGGCGGAGGAGGGCATCCGTCGCCGCATCGCCGGCGTTGCCCACAATGGCGATTTCCTGACTGGGGGCAAGATATTGGTCCAGTGCGCCCAGCATCCTGCCAAAGCCCGTCGGCTGGCGTCCCATGGCCGCTTCCATGAGCAAGAAAATGCGTCCCGCCTCTTCCCGGTGACTTTGATTGCCCAAGAGGGCCGCCATCTGCAGCAATACCTCTGCCGCCATGGAGTTGCCGCTGGGAATGGCATTGTCGATGAAGTCTTTACGCCGCACAACCAGCGCTTCATGGCTCTTGCCCGTCTGGAAAAAGCCGCCCCGGTCGGCGTCGTGAAATTCGGCGTACATGATATCTACCAGCCGTTGGGCCTCGGCAAGCCAGCGTAGGTCGAACGTGGCCGCATAGAGGGCCAGCAGGCCACGGATAAAGGCGGCATAATCCTCCAGATAGGCATTGAAGCGGGCGCGGTTATCCTTGAAGCTGCGGTAGAGCCGCCCGTCTTCCTGACGCATCCTGGCCAGAATGAAGTCGGCAGCGGTCTCCGCTGCGGCCAGCGCGTCAGGTAGGTCCAGGACGCCGGCGCATTCGGCCAGGGCGTGGATCATCAAACCGTTCCATTCGGTGAGAATCTTCTCGTCCCGGCCCGGCTTGACCCGCTGCTCCCGCACGTCGAAGAGCGTAGCGCGGCCAATGGCCAATGCCTGCTCGGCATCCCCTTTGCTCACCTGAAAACGGTCGGCCACTTCTTCCAGCGTTTTGACCACATTGAGGATATTCTTGCCTTCGAAGTTCCCCCGGTGGGAGACATCGTAGTAATCCTCAAAGATCGCCGCCATCTGGGGGCCGAGCACCGCTTCGATCTCGGCCGGCGTCCAGACGAAAAACTTGCCCTCTTCGCCTTCGCTGTCCGCGTCCTGGGTGCTATAGAAGCCGCCGCCGGGCGCCGTCATTTCGCGGAGAACGTAGGCAACCGTCTCTTCCACGATGCGCCGATAGAGAGGCCGTCCGGTGATCTGCCAGGCATGGAGATAGCTGCGCAGGAGCTGTGCGTTGTCGTAGAGCATCTTTTCGAAGTGGGGCACCAGCCAGTAACTGTCCACGCTGTAGCGGTGGAAGCCCCCGCCCAGCTGGTCGTAGATGCCGCCGTTGGCCATCTTGAAGAGCGTGAGTTCGGCCATGTAGAGCGCCTCTTCACTGCCCGTGCGAGCATACTGGCCCATGAGAAAATCGAGGGTCATGGGCTGGGGAAACTTGGGCTGGCTGCCAAAACCACCATCTTCGTTGTCGAAATATTGTTGGAGAGTGGCCACGGCCTCATCCAGCGTCCCGGTGCTGAGATCACTGCCCGGGGCTTCCAGCGCGCCGGTACGGCTGAGCATTTCCGTCAGGCGGTCGGCCTGGCCGACGACCTTTTCCCGGTCCCGCTCGTAGGCATTGGCCACGGATTGGAGCACCTGAGTAAAGCTCGGCATGCCAAAGCGCGGCTCGGGCGGATAGTAGGTGCCGCCGTAAAAGGGGCGCCCATCGGGGGTCAGGAAGACGCTCATGGGCCAGCCGCCCTGGCCGGTCATGGCCTGGACCGCGTCCATGTAAATGGCGTCCAGGTCGGGACGTTCTTCCCGGTCGACTTTGATATTGACGTAGAGATCGTTCATCAACGCAGCCGTGGCCTCGTTTTCGAAGCTCTCCCGCTCCATGACGTGGCACCAGTGGCAGGCGCTGTAGCCGATGCTCAAGAAGATGGGCTTGCCTTCGGCTCTTGCCTTTTCCAGCGCTTCCTCGCCCCAGGGATACCAGTCAACCGGGTTGTGAGCGTGCTGGAGCAGGTAGGGCGAAGTCTCATCGATCAGGCGGTTGGATTGCGCGTCGGACATGAAATCTCCTTCGGTG
>CAYZLP010000004.1:0-5912 GCA_964478635.1 uncultured Caldilineaceae bacterium | reverse complement strand
TAGCACAGATCGCCCGGATCCCCGGTGAGGTCAGTCACCTTTGTTACCGGAAAGAAAAATGAGCGTACCATTTTCAGGTTCATCACGTCATGCTTAACATATCGCGGGTTTTTCACCGCTCAGATATCTGAAGCCACGGCCGCGCACCCGGTAAGACAATCGAAGATGACATCGCTAACGTGAAGGAGGAGATGCGCATGCGCTCACGTCCACTTGTATTCGTTTTGACGCCGTTCCTGGCGCTGTTGCTGGGAATGTTCTGGCTGCCTCGGGACGCTGCGGCCCAGGCCGAGATCGACTATCCCCTGCCCGCCGCGCCCAATATCCGCACGGCAAGCGCACCGGAACCGCTGGTATTCATTGGCGACTATTGCGGTGCATTTGGCGGGGTCAGTCTTCACGAGACTGATGGCGGACCCGGCGCCTTTACGGTGAACGTCACGGGCAAACCGGTAGAGGCCTACATCGTCTGGTCCGGCCGTAATCGCCGGGGTGGTCCGGGGGATGACAATCTGGAAGTCAGCATCAACGGCGCGGCTTTCCAGTCGATCGTGGCCGACCAGGCGCTGGTAGCGAATTCGGAGGCTGGCTTTAGTTGGTTTACCTACTCCTTTGACGCCATGGCCGGCGGGATGCCGGTGCTTTCCGGCGCCAATGCATTCGTCTTCCGGGGATTGGAAGACGGGGGCGGATCCTTTGAAGCCCACGGCGTCGGCGTGCTGATTCTGGGCGAGGATCCACTGGCCTGCCCGTTCCAGGCCTTTGGTCTCTTTTTTGGCAACGATGTCTTCTTTCACCGTTGGGACGGTTCCAGCGGCCCCAACTCTGAACTCGTGTGCATCGATTTCCCGGCCCTGCCCGATCCGCTGGAGATGGATTTGCAGATGTTCGTTGGCGGCGTGGAGAACCCCTACCGGGCCAACGCGATCTGGGCGCTCACGGGGAACAGTGTGGCCAAACCCCTGAGTCTGGTCAACGATCCCAATGCGGTCGAGCTGCGGATGGCTCTGCGCGGGCTCCAGGGCGATGAGTTTGATAACTACGATACCGTTGTTCAGGATCCCAATCCCATCCTGGTCAATGCGGGCGACAGCTGGGCCTGTGTTCAGATCGAATCGCCGCCCGCAGTCAACAATGAGCGTTTTCCGCCCATCGTCATCGACGGCCAGGAACTGCCTCTGGCCAAACGCCAGGGAGTGAGCGCTACCTGGATCACCCAGGCCATGCGCATACCCCTGGCCGAGATCGAGATTTCGCCCGACGGCGTCAATCCGGTCGGGCAACCCCATACCTTCGACATTACCGTGAATTCGGCCTTGGGTTTTGCCGACTCACTGGTGATTACGCCATCCGTCACGCCGGCGCCGGATAGCCTGAGCCACACCTGCGACAGCCCTGTGATTACGGGCGGAAAGGCCACCTGCACGCTTACGATCAACAGCGACGTGGCCGGCGTCTTTACGGCCGGCGCCGAGGCGGCCGTCGGAATCGGCAATGGTCTCACGGCCTATCTGAGCACCAGCGTCGACCGGGAGAGCCAAGGTCCCGCGATCAAAGAGTATGTGATCGTGCCCGCGCCCGCCATCGACATCGAGAAGGCGACCAACGGTGAGGACGCGGACCTGCCCAAGGGACCGGAGATCGGCATCAACGAGCCGGTCTTCTGGACCTACGTAGTCACCAATACGGGAACTGTCACTCTGACCGGCGTGGCCGTGGTCGACAACCAGGGGGTGGCCGTGTCTTGTCCCCAGGATACGCTTCAGCCGGACGAAAGCATGCTTTGCACTGGCGAGGGCGTCGCCGTAGTGGGCCAGTATGCCAATATCGGCTCCGTCACCGGTATTTCACCCGAGGGCGAAACCGTCCGCGACGAGGATCCGAGCCACTACATCGGCGTTGAGCCGAGCGCCATCGACGATCCCGATGCGCCAGACAACCCCGCAACGCCGCAGCAGATCTTCCTGCCGGCCGTGCGCATGTAACAGAATAGACCGCGGACAAATTGGATCGGGCGGATTGATGCGGATAAATGATCAGCGAAAATCCGCCTAATCCGAGAAATCCGCGGTCTATTTTATTCCGGGCGCCGCTTTTGACAGATGGCGGTTGGGCGGCTATACTGGCCCACAATCGTTTCTACCCGAGCAGCCGGGCACTGCGCCCGCCCTGCCTCATCCGCGAATCAGATGTCGATCATCTTTCCGTTTGTCGCCGTAAGCAATGCAGGTTTTGCCGTAGCCGCCGAGGCTGCTGCGGCAGCTAGTTGCGTGTTGCGGTAGGGAAAGGTTCCGGCGCCGCAGCACACTGCCGCGGCGCTCGCGATGGCCATACGACTTTGCCTGCAGCGCCGTGGACCCCATCCACGGCGTCTTTTTTTGACTGAGACACATTTTGACTGGTACACATTTTGACTGGTACACACCTTGCGACAGCGCCCCAGGCCCAGCTTCCGGCGCGTTGTACGTTTAGCAAGCGAAGGAGCATCCCATGCGGTTGACGCCAGATGATGTTCGTCACGTGGCCGAATTGGCCAAGCTGAGTCTGACCGAAGAAGAGGTTTTCCAGTATGCCGAGCAGCTGTCGGATATCCTCGAGTATGCCGAACTGCTGAGCGAAATCGACACGACCGGCATTCCGCCCACGCCCTACGTCCTGCCCTTGACCAGCGTCATGCGCGAGGATGAACCGGCGCCGGGTTTGACCAATGAAGAGGCCTTGGCCAATGCGCCCGATTCAGCGGACGGATTCTTCCGGGTGAAGGCATACTTCGGTGAGTAGGTGGCTGGAGCAGGTCGACGACCGATCCAAATCAACGAGATTCAGTAGTTTACGGTTTGGCGAAGGACGAGATTCCTCGCTACCATTTTGCCGAAGTGAAGATGCCTGCGCAAAATCACTCGGAATGACAAATCGTGAATCACTTAGATTGCGAGCATTATTGGCATGACGCAGCTACATGAACTGACCATCCAAGAGGCCCTTGACGGCATGGCGCGGGGGGATTTCACCTCGGTTGAGCTGACGGCCGCTATGCTGGGGCGAATCGGGGAAGTGGAGAAGGACGTCAAGGCTTTTCTGATCGTGACCGGTGAACTGGCGCTGGCCCAGGCCCAGGCTGCGGATATGCGGCGCGCCCAGGGGGACAATGCGCCGCTGTTGGGTATCCCCCTGGGCATCAAGGACGTTCTCTCGACTCAGGATGTGCAGACGACCTGCGGCAGCAAGATCCTCAAAGGCTATTTCCCGCCCTACACGGCCACGAGTGTCGCCCGGCTGGAAGCTGCCGGCATGATCATGCTGGGCAAGACCAATACCGACGAATTCGCCATGGGATCCAGCACTGAAAACAGTGCTTACCACACGACGCGCAACCCCTGGGATTTGAGCCGGGTGCCGGGCGGCAGCAGCGGCGGCTCTGCCGCTGCGGTGGCTGCCCAGGAAGTGCTGGGCGCATTGGGCACGGATACGGGCGGCAGCGTGCGTCAGCCCGCCTCATTCTGCGGCGTGGTAGGACTCAAGCCATCCTACGGCCGGGTGAGCCGCTACGGCCTGGTCGCCTACGGCAGCAGTCTCGATCAGATCGGCCCCATTACCAAGGACGTCCGGGACGCGGCCCTGCTGTTGAACGTGATTGCGGGCCATGATCCCAGGGACAGCACGAGCCTGGATTCGCCGGTGCCCGACTACCGGCAAGCCTTGACGGGTGATGTGACGGGCTTGCGGGTCGGAGTGCCGACCGAGTATTTCATCGAGGGAATGGAGCCCGAGGTCGAGCGGGCGGTACGGGAAGCGATTGCCCAGCTTGCCGAGCTCGGCGCGGAAATTGTTGAGATCAGCCTGCCCAATACGGACAAGGCGTTGCCCGTTTACTACCTGGTGGCCACGGCCGAAGCCAGCGCCAATCTGGCCCGGTATGATGGCATTCGTTTCGGCTACAGCGCAGGCGCGGACAGTCTTTTCGAGAATTACCGCCAGACCCGGGGAGAGGGCTTTGGCCCCGAAGTGAAGCGGCGCATTATGCTCGGCGCCTATGCGCTGAGCGCCGGCTATTATGACGCCTACTATCTCAAAGCGCAGCAGGCGCGTACGTTGATCAAGCAGGATTTTGAGCGGGCCTTCGAGCAGGTCGACGTCATTGCGTGCCCCGTCTCACCCACGACGGCCTTTAAGATCGGCGAGAAGTCAGACGATCCCCTGGCCATGTATCTGGCTGATGTCTTCACTTTGAGCCTCAACTTGGCCGGCATGTGCGGCGTCAGCGTGCCCTGCGGTTTTGACGGTCAGGGGTTACCCATCGGGCTCCAACTCATGGGCCCGCACCTAGGCGAAGCGGCCATTCTCCGCGCGGCCCACGCCTACGAACAGAGCACCCTATGGCGCGAGCGTCAGCCGCGGATGGTAACGGAATGATGGAACGCGGATTTAACGGATTGGGCGGATTTACGCCGATGGTTTTTCCGAATGTGCGCAACGTATATCCAGGGAGAAATCCGCGAAAATCAGCCCGATCCGCCCAATCCGCGTTCTATCATTCGAATGGAATCGGTATCTATGCCTAACCACTCATTGATTGGTCTCAGCGTCGGCGGTATGGCCGGTGCTAGCCGCCGGCACGCTGCGAGCCGGCCGGATTGCAGCGTGTGAACGGCGCGTACCGGCGTCAACTGCCCCGGGCGAAAGCCCGAGGCACCGTCTATTCCTGCAGTTGCGTACAGAGCTTTCCGACTTGAAAGGCCGATCAATCCATGAGCACCATCCTGACCGAACAATCCCTACACGCCTCCGCCAACGGCATGAGGCGCAACTTGAAGAATCACGAAGATCGCATCAGTCAGCGCGTCAAAACTGTGCCCCCGTCGGGCATCCGCCGCTATTTCGACATCGCCGCCACCATGGAGGACGTGATCAGCCTGGGCATCGGCGAGCCCGATTTCGTCTCGCCGCCGCCGATCCTCAACGCCGGCATCGCCAGCCTGCAGCGGGGCCAGACCGCCTATACCTCCAACGCCGGCATGATCGAGCTGCGCGAGGCCGTGGCCCGCAACCTCAGCGATCGCTACGGCGCCCGGCGCTACGACCCTGAGAAGGAAGTCCTCATTACCGTGGGCGTGAGCGAGGCCATGTATCTCATCATGCAGGCAATTCTCGACTGGGGGGACGAGGTCATCGTGCCCCAACCCTGTTTTGTGAGCTATACGGCCAGCGTCATCCTGGCCGGCGGCCACGTGGTCGATATTCCCACCTATGCCGAAGATGATTTCCGCGTGCGGCCCGAAGACATTCGCCGGGCCATCACGCCCCGAACCAAGGCGCTGCTCATCGGCTTTCCCTGCAATCCCACGGGCGCGGTCATGGATCGGGAAGGCATGCTGGAAATTGCGCGGATTGCCGAGGAGCACGATCTAATCGTTATCTCGGACGAGATTTACGATCGCCTGGTCTATGGCGATCACGAGCACGTCATGTTTGCCGCGCTCCCGGACATGGCCGATCGTACGGTCCACTTGGGAGGCATGAGCAAGGATTACGCCATGACCGGCTGGCGCATCGGCTACGCCTGTGGGCCGGCCGATCTGATCGGGGCCATGCGCAAGATTCACCAATATCTCATCATGTCGGCTCCAACCGTGGGCCAGGAAGCCGCCCTGGCCGCCTTCACCGATCCGACGACGGAAGAGTATGTGCAGATGATGCTGGCCAGCTATGACGAGCGGCGCCGGCTCATCGTGGACGGGCTGAACGAGATCGGCATGGATTGCTTCGAGCCCAAAGGCGCCTTCTATGCCTTCCCCAGCATCCGCAAGAGCGGGTTGGATGAGCACGCGTTCTGCGAATTGCTCCTACGCGAGCAGCAGGTGGCCGTCATCCCCGGTAGCGCATTCGGCAAAGGGGGCGAAGGTCACGTGCGC
>CAYZLP010000003.1:19606-25767 GCA_964478635.1 uncultured Caldilineaceae bacterium | reverse complement strand
TTTCGGCTACCTGGGCAACCTGCGCCGGGCCGTTGTCCTTGTGGCCGCGGCCGGAAAAGACTTCGGCGCTGTCACTCCTGTTGCCGCCGGGGAATTCGACCTGCACACGCCCACGTGGTCACCCGACGGGGCCCGGCTGGCGGTCGTGGGCAACCTGGACGCCGACGCCGATGCCACGCGCCGCCAGTTTGTCTATCTGATCAACGTGGAGACGCCCGCCGATGGACCCCGGAAGCTGGCCGGTCTTGAGGACGTCCGCCACACCCAGGTAGCCTGGTCGCCCGACGGCGCCCGGATTGCACTTGCGGGCCACGACGATCCGACCCTGGGACACTACGGCAACCAACAGCTCTGGACGATCGACGTGGCGACCGGAGAGAAGCGCTGCCTCACCAAGGACCGGGACTGGACCCTGGGCCACGCCGCCTATACCGACGTCGGTCGTTACGCCGGGGACGATGGCCTCCGCTGGCTGCCCGACGGTCGGCACCTGCTGGCCCTGGTAAGCCGGCATGGTGAAGTTCACGTGATGCGGTTCGAAGTCGCGACCGGGGAAGCGAGTCCGGTTACAGCCGGCGATCTGACTGTGGCCGCCTTTAGCGTGGACCGGGCCGGCAAAACGCTGGCCGCACTGGAGCGGGAAGCGCTCAATCCGGGCGACATTTTTGTCTATGCGCTGGATGAACCCACGTCGGCAAAGCGCCGGCGCGTCACGGCCGTCAACCAGCAGTGGCTGGATGAGATCGAACTGGCGCCGCCGGAAAAGTTTCAGTTCGAGAATGATGGCGTGACCGTCGACGCCTGGGTGTTGCCGCCGATGGGTCGGGAACCCGGGGTACGCTATCCCGCCATTCTCTACACCGGCGGCGGGCCCGCGGGCATGCGGGCGGCGAACTTCCTGTTCGAGTATCAGCTTCTGGCCGCGCAGGGTTATGCCCTGGTTTTCTGCAACGCCCGGGGCTGCCAGGGCTACGGCCAGGACTTCTGCACCGCCATTCTCGGCGCTTGGGGCGGTCACGATTTTGCCGACAACATGCGCTGTCTCGATGAAGCAATTGCCCGCTTCCCGTTCATCGACCCGGAGCGCCTGGGCATGGCCGGCGGCAGCTATGGCGGCTATTTGGTCAACTGGGCCCTGGGCCATACCGATCGCCTGCGAGCCGCCGTCTCCGATCGGAGCGTCTTCAACCGCCATTCATCTTACGGGACAAGCGACATCGGCAATCTGCGCGAGTTCGAATTCGGGGATGGTCCGCCCTGGGAAACCGGCCCGCGATATCGGTCCCAATCGCCCCTTTCCTACATCGGCGCGGCCAAAACGCCGACCCTGGTCGTCCATTCCGCCCAGGATCTCCGCTGCGCGGTCGAACAGGGCGAGCAGTTGTACCTGGCCCTGAAGCGCCTGGGCGTTCCCACGGAGATGGTGCGCTTCCCGGACGAAAGCCACGACCTGTCCCGGGGCGGCAAGCCCTGGCACCGGATTTACCGGCTGCAGGCGTATCTAGACTGGTTTGAACGCTGGCTGTGAGAACGATCGATGGTCAATTATCAATTGACAATCGACCATCGACCATTGACAATCCACAAGGTCCGCCATGTCATCACCCAAACGACGTCTTACTGCGCAAGATCTTTTTCGCTTCATCCTGGTCGACGATCCCCAGGTTTCGCCCGACGGCACGCAGGTCGCCTGGGTGCGCACCTGGATCGATGCCCAGCAAAACGGTTATCGCGCGCACATCTATGTGACCGATATCGCCAGCGGCGCGACCCGCAAGCTCAGCGACGGGTCCGGCCAGGATACCCATCCGCGCTGGGCGCCCGACGGTCGCTCGATCGCCTATCTTGCCTCACCCGGCCCCAGCGAGACGACGGTGACGGATGGACCGCGCAGCCAGGTCTCAGTTGTGGGCAGCGGAGCGCAACTCATGCTCATTTCTGCCGCGGGCGGCGCGCCGCGGCCGTTGACCAACTTGCTCGGCGGCGTGCGCGCGCCGGCCTGGTCGCCTGACAGCAAACGGATCGCATTCCTCACCTACGTGGACCCGGCCGTAGGATTGGAATTCCTCAATGAGCCCCATGGCGAAGAGGAGGACGAAGACCCCTACGTCAAGTTCAACCGCGACGTGCTCGTGGTGAAACGCCTGCGTTGGAAGTGGGACAACGTCGGCTATCTCGGCGCATACCGTTCGCACGTGGCCCGGGTGGACATCGCCGACGCCGGGTTTGAAAGCATGCCTGTCCCCCATCTCCTCACCCGGGGGGAATTCGATCTGAGCGCACCGGTCTGGTCACCCGACGGGCGCACTCTGGCCACGACCGGTAACCTCGATCCGGGCGGTGAGGAGGCGCGGCGCAGCTACATCTACCTGCTTGACGCGGAGGCCGCCACGCCCGCCGCGCCCCGCAAGCTCTTTGGCCTGCAAGAGATGCGCAGCAATGACCTGGCCTGGTCACCGGACGGGACGCTGTTGGCCGTATGCGGTCACGACGACCCCGTGATCGGCCACTACGGCAACCAGATGCTCTGGCTGGTGAGTGCGGCCGATGGCACGGCCGCATGCGTGACCCGGGACTTCGATCGCGCCCTGGGCGACTATTCCCGCAATTACGATCTGCGGCGCTACGGTGGCAACGACGGCCCCCGCTGGCTGGCCGACGGCGATCGCCTCTATGTGCTGATCAACGAGGCAGGCTCGGTTGACCTGGGCGTGGTCGACCGGCGCACCGGCGCGGCAACCCCGGTGACCGCAGGCCGTCACGCGGTCTTCGCCTTCACCATGGACGACCGGGCGGACACGGTAGTTCTGCTCATCGGTGATGACATGAATCCCGGCGATCTCTTCGTGCTGGAGCCCCAGGCCGACGGTCCGGCTAGTCTGCGCCGGCTGACCGACGTCAACCGCGCACTGCTCGATGAAGTCGAAATGACGGAGCCTATCCGTTTTGAAGCACCTTCAGGCGACGTCAGCATTGACTCCTGGCTGATTCCACCCGTGGAGCGAGAGCCTGGGGAACGCTACCCCGTCATCCTCTACACGGGCGGCGGACCGGGCGGCATGCGCGCCAGCGTCTTCTGTCACGAGTTTCACCTCTACGCGGCCCACGGCTATGCCGTGCTCCACTGCAACACCCGGGGCAATCACGGCTACGGCGAAGCCTTCTCCGTGGCCACCCGGGGCAAGTGGGGCGATCTAGACTACGAGGACAATATGGCCAGCCTGCGCACGGCCCTGGCGCGCTTCGACTTTCTGGACCCGGAGCGGTTGGCCGTCGCCGGCGGATCCTACGGCGGTTACTCGGCGACCTGGATCATCAGCCGCCACCCGGAGTTCAACGCTGCGGTGGTGGACCGCTGCCTGTTCAACCGCTACTCCTTCAACGGCACCAGCGACATGGGCTTCTTGCTCGACCAGGTGGAATTCGACAAGCAGTACCCCTGGGACAATGTCGAGCCTTACATCGAACGCTCGCCCATGAGCTACATCGGCGGCGTGCGCACGCCCACGCTGGTCGTCCACTCGGAACTGGATCATCGCTGTCCCGTGGAGCAGGGCGAACAGCTCTACATGGCGCTCCAGCGTCTGGGCGTACCGACCGAGTTGGTACGGTTTCCAAACGAGTCCCACGAGCTTTCCCGCAGCGGCCGGCCCTGGCACCGCATCTTCCGGCTGGATCGCTATCTGGATTGGTTCGCGCGCTGGCTCTAAACGATAGAACGCGGATGAAGCGGATCAGGCGAAAACAACCGGATTGAAATAATCAGAATAATCCGCCAAATCGTTCGACTGAGCGTTCGACTGAGTTCACGCCGAAGTCTGCCCGATCCGCGTTCTATCACTTCTAGACACTACGGCAACATAAATCAGCATATTGGAAAGGTGGGATTGAGACATGCCTGACGCAATTCAAGTGGGAGAAACAGTTGTACAGCCCGGAGAGCGGGGATTCGGCTATCTGCACGTGGGCTATCTGGCCGGCGGGACCGAGGTGCGCATTCCCTACCAGATTCTCAACGGCGCAGGAGATGGACCAACCCTCTGTCTGGAATCGACCATGCACGGGTGGGAGCCCATGGGCGCGGAGATCATCCGCCGGGCCATGCTGGAGGTCGATCCGCAAAAGCTGAACGGCGTCGTCATGTGCATTCCCTTGGCCAGCCCCATGACCATCGAGTTCGGCGGCACCATCGAAAGCGCAGGCATGCGCGTCAACCCGGTGGACGTCCTGGACATGAACCGGGTCTGGCCCGGCAAGCAGGTCAATGCCTGGCTCACCGAACAGATGGCCCATGCGCTCTGGACCAACATCATCAGCCGCTGCGACTACATCGTCGACATGCACGACGGCACCGGCGCCTGCGATGAGCTGCCCGTCGCTTTTCCCCAGGCCTTCCCGACCGATCCGGCCCTGGCCATTTCCGGCGAACTGGCCGACGGCATCGGCGCGGACGCGTCTGACGTGGCCGGCGCCATCACCAGTGACTACCTGACGGACATGAAGGAGAAGATCCGGGAGATGTCCGTTGCGTTCGGCTCACCGGTCATCTGGTGGCGGGAGCGGCCCATCAATCCCTCCATGCTCTCGGGCCAGTGTGCGCTAAACGGCATCGTGCCGCTGGTCGTGGAGGCCGGCGGCGGCGGCATGATCGACTTCACCGTCGACCAGGGCGCGGATTGCCTGCTCAACATTCTAAAATACCTCAAGATGATCGAGGGCGCGCCGGTGCTGCCCGAACGCCAGATCATGGTCGAAAACTATGTCGTCTATCGCTCGCTGTCGGGCGGCTTCTACATTCAAGAGGAGGGCATCCAACTGGGCGCCGAGGTAAAAAAGGGCCAAATCTTGGGCCGGGTCGTCGATCCCGTGACGAGTGAAGTACGGGAGACCTGCACGTCGCCGGTCAACGGCATGATCATCAGCCGCCGGGTGCGCATGCCTATCAACCCGGGGGGCTACATCGCCCACATTGCCGACTATGATTCGATCCTGTGGGAACGGGACAACGGCTAGCCCATGCGCACGCTGATCCAGGGAGGATGGATCGTCGGCTACCAGCACGGCCACCACGCCATTCTGCGCAACGGCGTGGTCGTGTGGGAAGACGATCGTATCCTCCATGTGGGACCAACCTTTGACGGGACGGCGGATCGGGTGATCGATGCATCCGCCATGCTGGTCGCGCCCGGCTTCGTCAATCTGCACGCCGTGGCCAATGTCGACATCCAGACGCTGGCGCTGGATCGGGACGAAGGTCTCTTCACTGCCGATCGCGCCTACGCCGTCGACGGCCGGGGCGAGTTCGAGCTGACGGACGCGCGGCTGCGCACCAGCGCGCGCTTCTCTCTGGCCCAGTTGCTCAAGGGGGGCTCCACCACCATCGTCGAAATCACGACAATGGGACCGAGCCGCTTCGAGGTCCCCCGGGACGAAGCGCCTATTCTGGCCGAGACGGCGGGGGAGCTGGGCGCACGAGTCTACGTCTCCCACAAGTTCCGGGCCGGCAAGCGCTATGTGGATGGCCAGGGGCGGCCCCGCTACCATTGGGACGAAGCGGCCGCGTTGGCAGGACTGGCCCACGGCCGGGAAATCGTCACCCGGTACGAAGGCGCGTTCGACGACCGCATCCGCACCATGATCTTTCCCTACCAGTACGACGCGTGCACGCCCGCCGTCCTGACTGCGGCACGAGAGGCCGCCCGGGAGTTGAATGTGCCGCTCCACATGCATACCTCCCAGACGCTCTTCGAGTTTCACGACAGTCTGGCCCGCTTTGGCATGACGCCCGTGCAGCTCCTCGACAGCATCGGCTTTCTGGATGAGCAGACGATCCTGACGCACCTGCTCTACACGACGCTCCATCCCCAATCCGGTTTCCCGGCAGGGGACGATTCCGACCTGCGCATCGTGGCCGACCGGGGAACGACGGTTGCGCACTGTCCCGTGGTCTACGCGCGCCGGGACCGAATTTTGGATTCGTTCAGCCGCTACCGGAACCGGGGCATCAACGTCGTCCTGGGCACGGACACCTTCCCCCAGGAGATGATCGAGGAGATGCGCTGGGCTGCGCTGGGCGACAAGTGGCAAACCCGGGACGCCAATGCGGGCAAGGCCCGGGATGTCTTCAATGCGGCCACCCTGGACGGCGCCAGAGCGCTGGG
>CAYZLP010000003.1:0-19506 GCA_964478635.1 uncultured Caldilineaceae bacterium | reverse complement strand
CAACCATGATCACACTCATCACCGGCGGTACCGTTGTTGGTTTTGAAAATGAAGCCCACGTTATCATTCCGAATGGCGAAGTGGCCTTCGAGGGCAACCGGATTGCCTATGTCGGCCGCCGCTATGAAGGCCCCGTGGATGCGCGCCTTGACGCCCGGGGCAAGCTGGTAATCCCGGGATTGATCAATCACCACATGGCCTTTGGCGTGCACATGCAGCTCTTCCGCCTGGATGCGGCCCGGCCCAACTTTTTCAATTCGGGGCTGGGTTTTGGCGTCCAGTCGGAAAAGGCCTATCACGGTGGCGGACCCGAGGCGGATGACTGGCGGGCCAGCGCGGAATACGCCATGGCCGGCGCCCTGCGCACCGGTACCACGACTTTCGCCATGGTGCCCAACTACGGCAGCCATCCCTACAAGGGACGCCTCGGCACGAATCAGGAGATGGTCGAGGCCGTGGCGCGCTTCGGTCTGCGCGGCTACCTGGCCCTGCCCTATATGTCGGGCAGCGTACGCGGCAAGGCCGACGGAACCATCGAATGGGTCAAGCTGGAGCAGGAAGGATGGCAAGGTTTCGAGCAGGCCGTCGATTTCGTTGAAACCTTCGACGGTGCGGATGACGGGCGTATTCGCGCCTTTCTCTTTCCCTACCAGGCCGACAACTGCTCACCGGAGCTATTGCGCGCGTCCAAAGATGCCGCCCGAGAGCTAAACTGTCTGCTCAAGATCCACACCGCGCAATATCTGCTCGATTTCTATGAAATGATCCGACGCACGGCCAGGACGCCCGTTCAATACCTGGCCGAACTCGACTTCCTGGGTCCGGAAGTCTCGGTGGCCCACGCCATCTTCACACCGCGCCACCCTTGGCTGCCCTATCCGGCCGACGACGACACGGACACCCAACTGCTGGTCGCAAGCGGCGCGTCCGTGGCCCACTGCCCGGTGGTCTATGCCCGGGTGGGCTTCGTGCTCAATTCCTTTTCTCACTACGTACGGGCTGGGATTCCCGTTTCGCTGGGGACCGACACGTCGCCCCACGACATGTTCATGGAGATGCGCACTGCGGCGCTGCTGAGCAAGCTCGCCGATCGGGACGCGACCTCGGGTACGGCGCGCCAGGTCTTTGACGCGGCCACGCTGGGCGGCGCCCGGGCTCTGCTGCGTGACGATCTGGGGCGATTGGCGCCGGGGGCCAAGGCCGACATCGTCCTGGTCGATATGGAAAAGCTCCATATCGGCCCGGTTGCGGCCGACGATCCGATCAAGGCCCTGGTCTACTGCGCCCACGGCGATGACGTGGATACCGTGATTGTCGACGGCGTCACGCGCGTCCGGGGCGGCGCGTTGGTTGATGTCGACACGACAATTTTGCGGGCAGGGGCCGAACGTTTCAATGCCCGGCTGCGCGCGAGCGTGCGTCAACTGATTTACCGGGACAAACCGCTGACGGAATATTACGCGCCGGCGTGTCCGGACTGGAACGACCAATAAAACCACTATTCCATCTTAAACCCTGTAGGCAAACCCTATGATCACCAATGATCCGCAATCGATGCAGCCGACTTTATCGCATAAGATTCAAGCGCTCCATGGCGGCGCAGAAACCTCCTTTACCCGCATGCTGCGCATGGCGGCCGGCGTCCCGAACCTGATCTCCTTGGGGCGGGGGGATCCGGACCTGCCTACGCCGGCCCACATCGTGGAGGCGGCAGTCGGCGTGCTACAGAGTCGTCACGTAAACTACACGCCGCCGCCTGGTCTACCGGCGCTGCGCGAGGCGATCGCGCAGAAGATGCTGGTCGAGCGCAATCTAGTCTACGATCCGGGTACCGAGACCATCGTGACGGCCGGCGCCCAGGAGGCGATTTCAGTTATCATGCAGACGCTGCTGGATCCGGGTGATGAGGTATTGTTACCCGATCCGTTCTACACTGCATATGAGATGGCCATCGGACTCGCGCATGGCACAGTCGTGCGCATTCCCACCTATGCAGACAACGACTTTGAAGTGCATCCGGAGGCGATAGAAGCGGCCATTACGCCCCGCTCTCGCCTGCTCGTATTGGTCTCACCCAACAATCCGACCGGTGGGATCATTTCGGAGCAGACGCTCGAGCGAATTGCCGACATTGCCTCTCGTCACAATCTAATCGTCGTCTCTGATGAACTATACGAGCGCATCATTTTCGACGGCGCCCGCGCCTCAAGCATCGCCACACTGCCCCAAATGCGCGAGCGCACTATCGTGATCAACGGCTTTTCCAAGACTTATTGCATGACGGGATTTCGGGTTGGCTATCTGGTGGGGCCGGCAGCGCTGGTTTCACCAATGCAGGAGCCGCACCACATCTTCACCATCTGCGCACCGACTGCCAGCCAGCATGCAGCCCTGGCCGCCCTGCAAGGCTCTCAGGAATGCGTCGACGAGATCGTGGCCATCTTTGCCGAACGACGTGCGGTGCTGATGAACAGCCTAAGCGAGGCTGGAATTCCTTATCCCCACCCGGCGGGCGCCTTCTTCGTCTTTGCCGACATCCGGGCGACCGGCATGTCATCTGCTGCATTTGCCGAGAAGGTGCTCCAGGATGCCGGCGTGCTCGTCTTCCCCGGAACCCAGTACGGTCCTGGCGGCGAGGGTTTTCTGCGCATATCCTATCTGGCCGACATTCCGGACATCGAAGAAGCCGTGCGGAAGCTGGGCAACGTCTATCAGCAGGTGACTGGAGCGTAGCGTGCAAAATTCTACTGCGTCGGCAGATCAGCGGAGGGCATGATGGCAACCACAAGTGAACGAGATAGGCGGTATGGGGCCCTAAAGGCCATGATGGAGGCGCAGGGCTATGATGCCCTGCTCTTCGCCGGCAATGCCGAGGCCATGCAGCGCGGCTACGTGCGCTATGTATCGGACTGGCGCTTGTGGGGGGGCAAAGGTTTTGCCGTTCTCTCACGAGATGGCGATCCCGCCCTAATTCTGGGCGCCGGCTCCCAATCCTACTGGTCGGCTCGCCTAGGCTGGATCGAAGACGTACGCGCCGCACAGGATATGGTGAGCGAGACAGCCGCCGTATTGGCACAGAAGGTTAAGCCGGGCAACAGGATTGGCATAGCGGGCATGGACCACGTGTTGACCTATGGCGATGCCCGGCGCCTCTACCAGCTGCTGCCTGAGCATGAGGTGGTCGACGCCACGCAGGCTGTAGACGACGTCATGGCCATTAAGAGCGAAGAAGAATTGGCGATGATGGCCGCGACCTATCGTTATGTAGCGGAAGCCCACGCAGTTCTGGCGGCAAACTTCGCACCCGGGCGAACTGAACGGGCCGTCATGGCCACGGCCGTCCAGCACCTGGCCGAGCGAGGCTGCCATGATGGCATCGCCCATCTGACCAACGGCATCTTGCCTTACTTCCGTCCGCCTACCGATCGCGTCATTGACGAGCAGGATGTCTTCAATGTTTCGCTGGAATTCGCCGGCCCGGATGGCTACTGGATCGAGCTGGCCGGGGTCTACTCCTTTCATGAACCCTCCCCGCGCCAGCAGCGCTATTTTGATACTTGCATCCGCGCTATCAAGGAGGTCGGCCGGATGCTGCGGCCAGGCGTGACGGGTGGTGACGTGACCCGTACCGTTGAAGCCGTTTTTCAAGAAGACAGCTGGAACGTAACCGGCCGCGGCATCTGGGACGGACACGCGATCGGACTCAATGTGATTCGTCCTCCCTATGGCCTGTTCGACAATACCGACGTCTTCCGGGAAAACATGGTCTTCAACGTCCATCCCGGATTGATGGTCGATGAGGATGGTTTGGGCATGTTCCTACAGGACAATCTGGTCGTTACGCCTGACGGCGGCAAGCCCCTGGACGACTATACCTATACATGGCACACGCTATCCCAATAACGCAAGGTTCTTTCGCTGTAGACTGTGAGCATTGTCGACGTGTTCTTTGAAAGGAGAAGACTGTGAACTACCATCCTAAGCAAGTTTGGCTGATTGTTGCCTTGGCTCTCACCCTCACGTTGGGCGCGGGTTGTGCTGCCGTTGCGCCAGCAACCGATACCGGGACGGCCGGCGTGGAGGCTGAGGCGTCCCGCTCTATCACCGTGGTTCAGGGACCGGAGCCCGTCAGCTTGGACCCAAGCGTTGATATCAACAAGACCTCGATCAATGTCCAGCATACCATGATGGACCCCCTGGTTTATCACACACCCGAGAACGAGACCATTCCCTGGCTGGCGACGAACTGGGAGCCCGTTGAGCCCACGCGGTGGCGCGTGACCCTGCGCGATGATGTGAGCTTTCACAATGGAGAACCGTTCAATGCCGATAGCGTAATCTATTCGATCAACGCCTACAACAACAGTGCAGGCGAGGGATCCGTATTCTTTCAATACGTAGAAGACATGGAAAAGGTGGATGACTACACGGTCGACATCATCACTGCCGAACCCAATCCCATCGTACCTGAAACCTTGGCCTTTCTCTATGCTTTGCCGCCGGAATACCATGCGGAAGCAGGCGCCGACGGATTTGGCCAGTCACCAGTCGGGACCGGCCCCTTCACCTTTGTGGAATGGGATCAGGGTGTGCAAATCGTTGTCGAGGCCAATCCGAACTACTGGGGAGGCGCGCCCGCTTTGGATCAGGTCGTTTTCAAGCCCGCGCCTGAGGCGTCAACGCGTGTAGCCATGTTGGAGACCGGCGATGCCGACATCATCGCCAATGTGCCGCCGGAGCTCACGGCGCGGATCGAAGAGTCGGAAGGCTCCATGATTGCCGAAGTACCAAGTCTGCGCATGATTTTTGTCGAGTTCAACCCCTTCGAACCGCCTTTTGATGATGTACGGGTGCGGCAAGCATTCAACCATGCCGTCGACAAAGAAGCGCTCATCAACATCGTTCTGGATGGTCACGCCACCCAGATGAAGGGCGTCATCATTCCGGGATGGCTGGGCTACAACTCCGATGCGCTAACGGAGTATGAATATGACCCAGACAAAGCCCGCGAACTGCTGGCCGAAGCAGGCTACGGCGATGGACTCGAGGTCGATTTCTGGTTCCCCATCGGCCGTTATCTGAAGGACAAGGAAGTGGCGGAGGCGATTGCAGGTCAACTTCAGGAAGTCGGCGTTACGCTGAACATGAACGGCAGCGACATCGGTACGCTGGTGGAGCGCATCCATACCCAGGAACTGTCGGGGATGCATTTCTTCTCCATGGCGCCGCTGATCATGGATCCCGATTATCTGTTTCGTACTCACTTCTATTCGGAAGGCCTGAATCAGTATGGATGGACGGAGCGCACGGATGCCGATATCAACGCCGCAGTCAGCACTGTCGATCGAGCCGAGCGTGAGCGGATTTACAGCGAACTGGACGCCTATCTGACCAACGAACACGTTCCGTGGATCTACATGTATCTGCAGAATCTGATTTATGGCGTTGACGAAAACCTGGATTGGCAGCCGCGGCCCGACGAAATTATCGACCTGCGGACGGCCTCTTTCAAGGAGTAAACCGTGAACGGGCTGGCCGACGTCGGCCCATCTGAATACAAGGATGAGGGCAAGGCGTCGAATGCTGCGCCCTTATCCTTGTGCCGTGTTGCGCAGATGCTACAGTGAAGATGTTCCACGACTTACGGTGGGAGCAAGCGCAAGTTCGAATCCATCTAATTGTCACATTGTTTGAACTTCGTACATTCCTCCGGCGCAAGAACCGGCGGGAATGTACGAAGTTCAAGTGACGTCTCTATAGGTTTTCTCGCTGCCAGGCAATCATGACCCGTTATTTGGTGCGTCGGCTCTTTCAATCGATCTTTGTCCTGCTGGGCGTCAGCATCGTAGTCTTCCTGCTCGTGCAGATGTCGGGTGATCCTGTCCTGCAGATGCTCGCCGGCACCGCAGCCACTGAAGCGGACTTGCAGGCCTTGCGGGCTGAACTCGGCTATGACGACCCGCTTTTTGTTCAGTACGGTCGCTATCTGCTGACCGCACTGCAGGGTGATTTAGGCGACTCGATTCGGTTCAAGCGTCCGGCGCTCGAGTTGGTGCTCGACCGCCTGCCCGCCACGGCGCTATTGGCGGTTACATCGCTCTTTTTTGCCCTTGTGGTCGCCATCCCGATTGGCATTCTCTCGGCAGTTCGTCGCAATACCTGGATCGATCACCTCGGGATGATTCTGGCGCTACTCGGTCAGTCGATTCCGCTCTTTTGGTTGGGCATCATGCTGGTTCTGATCTTTGCCGTGGAGCTCAACTGGTTGCCTCCGTCCGGAGCCGGGTCCTGGCAGCACCTAATCCTGCCCGCCATTACTCTAGGTGCCTATCCCATGGCCCGAATTGCGCGCCTAATGCGCTCCAGCTTGCTGGACGTATTGCAGGAGGAGTATATGACGACGGCTCGGGCCAAAGGCTTGCGTGAGCGCTCTGTGATCATGACCCACGGCATCCGTAACGCTGCGCTGCCAGTGGTCACCATCGTCGGTCTCATGTTTGGTACGCTGATGGGCGGCGCCGTCATTACCGAAACCATCTTTGCCTGGCCCGGCGTGGGACTCCTCACCATTCAGGCGATTCAAAATCGGGACTACACCTTGGTGCAAGCATCTGTTTTGGTGATTTCCGTCATCTTTATATTCGTCAACCTGATCACCGACGTGATCTACGTTTACTTCGACCCGCGTATTCGTTATGGGTAATACCTTCACGCCGACACTATCCGGCGCTTCCCAAGGCGACCGCGACCGACCCTCGTTTTGGGCGACGGCGCGCCGTTCATTAAGCCACAATCGAGCCGGACTTTTCGGTCTGCTTACCGTTACGTTGGTATTCGTGACCGCAGTAGCCGCCCCCCTCCTGGCGCCCCACGATCCGATCGACCAGGATCTGCAGTTGCGGCTGCTGCCTCCTGGCTGGATCGAAGGCGGCGACTGGACCTACCCTTTGGGGACAGATCAACTCGGTCGTGACATTCTCAGCCGCGTCATTTTCGGGTCGCGTGTATCGCTGGTGGTTGGCTTCACATCGGTAGCCTTGGCCGCCCTTGTCGGTACCGTGGCGGGCCTGGTTGCCGGCTATCAAGGGGGATGGATCGACGACGTTATCAGCCGAATAATCGATATTCAACTGGCAATTCCGTACCTGCTCCTAGCCATTAGCCTGGTTATGATTCTGGGCTCTTCGCTGCGCAATTTGATTTTGGTACTGGTACTCTATGGCTGGACTGTTTACGCTCGCCTGATCCGCGGCCAAACCTATTCAGTACGGGAGCGAGAATTTGTCATCTCTGCCAAGACAGTCGGCACGCCCACCCCGCGTATCATGTTGCGCCACATTTTACCCAACGTGATCACGCCCATGATCATTCTGTCGACCGTAGAGATCGCCAACATGATCATCTTTGAGGCCGGTCTAAGCTTTCTTGGGTTGGGGGTACAGCCGCCGACGCCTAGCTGGGGCGGTATGCTGGCAGATGGGCGTGACTACATTGCGGCCGGCATCTGGTGGCCCGCTACCTTTCCCGGCCTCGCGATCTCTATCACGGTATTGGCCATCAATCTGTTGGGCGACTGGTTACGCGATCTACTTGATCCGCGCCTGCGGCTGTAGGAGAATTTGCAATGCAAACACTGATCCATGCCGGAACCCTTATCTCAGGCGCCGCCGATGAGCCGCCCCGGCACGAACAGGGCATCCTGATTACTGATGGCGTGATTCGGTCTGTCGACGACTGGGGTCACTTTGCCCCTGACGACAATCTCGTCTTGATTGAAGCCGGTGGCCTGACCCTCATGCCCGGCCTGATCGATGCCCATACGCACGTGGTGCACAGCGGTGAGCCCGACGAAGACTGGCGCCTCATCGCGCTGACCGAACTGCCGGCGACGACGGCTCTCAAGGCCGCCCGCCATGCCCGACGCCAGGTAGAACACGGCGTGACGACCATCCGCGACCTGGGCGCCTGGGAATGGATCGACATTGCCCTGCGCGACGCCATCAATGCCGGCTGGCAACTGGGTCCCCGGATTCTGGCAGCGGGCCACGGCATCACGTCCACGGGCGGCCACATGGATGCCAGCAAGTTCGCCCGGCCCGGCATCGCCAATGCCCAGCTCAACAGCATCGGCGCAGTGGCGGACAGCCCCGACGAAGCCCGGCGCGCCGCCTGGACCCAGATCATGCGCGGTGCGGACCTGATCAAAATCAATGCTACTTTGAGCGAGTACGTACGCGCATCTGGCGGCCAGTGCGCCCCGGAACTGACCTTCGAAGCCATGCAAGCGATCTGCCGAGTCGCCCATGACAACGGCCGTAGGGTGGCGGCCCACTGTCATGGCGGACCGGGCGTTCAGGCCGCGTTCGATGCGGGTGTGGACACCTTCGAGCACGGCCGCTTTCTGACCGACGAATTGCTCGATCGGCTGGCGGAGGGCGGCCGCTTCCTGGTCCCGACCTTAAGCCCCGAAGCCCGGCGCGTGGCGCTGGATGAAACGCCGGCTGACCCGGCGCTGACCCGCTGGCTCGACATGGCGACCGCTGCCATGTACGACACCGTGGCCCGCGCCCACGCGCGGGGCGTCTCCATCGTCGCCGGCACCGACGCGGGCATGCCCCACGTGCGCCACGGCGATTTGGCCTTTGAGATGATTCACCTGGCCGCAGCGGGGTTGTCCAATCAGGCCGTCATTGCGTCCGCAACCAGCGTGGCCGCCGCGGCCCTGGGCATCGATGACAGGGTCGGGGCCGTGAGGCCGGGCATGACGGCCGACCTGCTCTTGGTCGACGGCAATCCGCTGGCCGATATGGCGGTGCTGGATGATCCCGCCAAGATCAAGGTGGTCTTGCAGGGCGAGCGCATCACGGTCGATCGGCGCGCGGGTGAGGCGAAACGATGAGCGTGGCGACGCAGCAACATACCATTTCAGCGTACAGATATGCCATGACTTGTGCGGGAGTTGGCGCTCAGAAACCGCAGACTGAGCTTGTCGAAGTCGGAGCTTTCCCGCCTTCAGCAAGACTTCGGCGTGAACTCAGTCGAACGCTCGGCCCGAGATAGTCATTCTGTTTGGAGGAGTGCGAACCATGACCCTACGGGTCGGAATTCTTGGTGCGGGACAGGCGGGAGAGCGGCAGGCAGTCGGTTTTCATGCCGCTCCAGACGCCACAGTCGTGGCCGTGGCAGATCTGGCGCAGACGCGGGCGGCGGCCCTGGCCCAGCGCTGCCATGCGACCGCTTATGGAGACTGGCGGGAAATGGTAGAGGCGGAAGATCTCAACATCATCGCCGTCTGCCTCCCCCATAACCTGCATGTCGAACCCGCGCTCATGGCCGCCGAACGGGGCATCCACGTGATGATGGAGAAGCCCATCGCCACTACGCTGGAAGACGCCCGTCGCATCGTCGATGCGTGTCGCCGTGCGGAGGTCAAGCTGACGGTCAGCTTTGTCCATCGCTTTCGCGAAGAGATCCGCCTGCTCTACGACTGGCTGCGCGATGGGGACCTGGGCCGCCCCGTGCTGGCACGGGAGACCATGAACGGCCAGCGCGGGGCCCATCTGCCGGGCTGGGTCGAACAGCAGGAGGCGGCCGGCGGCGGCGTGCTCATGTACAGCGCCATCCACGGTATCGATCGCCTGCGCTGGCTTTTGGGCAGTGAGGTGGCGCAGGTCACGGCCCGGACGCTCACCTTTGAAGAGCAGGCCGAAGTCGAACACGGCGCCGCCGCCTTGCTGACTTTCGAAAACGGCGTCGTCGCCGCCTTGACCACCAGCGCGCCCGCCTATCCGGCCAAACCCACGCTGTGGGAGACCGAAATCTTTGGCACGGAGGGCATGGCCCGGGCCCGCACCCGCTACTGGGCGGAAATGAACGGCCACGCCGGCCACTTTCACCATGACACCCAGTGGTGCACCGAACAGTATGGCGAGCATTACAACTTTGCCCGCCAGGCGGAAGCCTTTGTCCGTGCAGTTCGGGATGATGATCCCTTGGCGGTAACGGCCGAGGATGGTCTTGCGGCCCAAGAAATCATCCGGGCGATCTACGCATCTGCCGCCGCAGGGACGCCGATGGCGCTAGCAGAAGCAGCCGGATAGCGATCAAGAATCGTTCATCACATTTCCGAAGCCTGAGCCCGACTTCGACAGGCTCAGGCTTCGGGGAGAGAACAGTCATCCAGAAACGAGTCATGAATCATGAACAGTGAGAAATTTGTCGGAATTCAAATCAGCCCGATTAGCTTCATCGACGAGGGCGTGGAAAATGTGCTGGAAACGCTGCAGGAGCGGGTGGGCGTCAACGTCTTGATGGTGGGGACCGTCTCCTGGCTGGGCCTGAAAGCCGGCCGCAGCATCTCCCACGCACTGGATGGCTGGCCCGATCACGGCGTGCCCGAACCGCTGACCATGAAGGGCGGCGCGTACATTCACCCCCACGAGGAATACTATGCCAACACCTTCATCAAGAATTACCGGGCAACGGATCCCGAGGTAGGCGACACGGACGTGCTGGAAATGATCATTCCGGCCGCCCGGGCCCGGGGCATGAAGATCATGCCTGAACTCATGGAGCCGCTCTTCAAATACGCGGGCCACGGCTCCGTCAACAACGTCGCAATTCCCAATCTACCCCAATGCCTCGAGGTAGACATCTTCGGCCGCTATGCCTCGGAGCCCTGCACCAATCATCCCGACTATCGGCGCTGGTGGCACTCCATGGTCGAAGACCACTGCCGCAGCTACGACATTGACGGCTTCATGTGGTGCAACGAACGTAAGAGTCCCCTGGACCAGCTCATCAGCGGCCAGGCGCCGGGCTGTTTCTGCGAACACTGCCGCCGGGAAGCCATGCAGCGCGGGCTGGAGCCGGAGGCGATCCGCAAGGCGTTTTTCGAGGTTTACGCCTATTTTCAAAAGGCGCGAGACGGTGAGGAGTTCGTGGACGGCGCTTTCATCGAATTCTGGCGTGTCCTCTTGGGCAATCCCGAGATCTTGCTCTGGGAACGCTTCTGGCTGGAGCGTAACAAGGATCTGGACCGGGAGCTCTACGGCATCGTCAAGTGGTGCAACCCGAATCTGGAGTTCGGCCTCAACGTCTGGAACCGGAACCACTTCAACCCTTTCCGCAAGGCCCAGTGGCCGTGGGAAGAGCAGACCCTCTACGCTGATTGGGTCAAACCCATCACCTATCAACATCAGTCGGGCCAAATCTATGTCAAGGAGATGACCGACTTCCACAAGTCAATTCTGCGCGACGTCACGCCCGAAGAGATGACGCCCATCATGTACAAATTCCTGGGCCTCAATGAGGCGCCCTGGGGCGAACTCATCCAGACCGGGCTCGATCCCGATACCTACGTGGGCGGCCAGTGCGCCGATACAGTGCGCGGCGTCAAGGGCAAGGTTCCGGTCTACATGGGCATCGGCGTCGACGCGCCCCGGGTCCAGGCCGACCAGGCTGTCTGCACGCCCGAAATCGTCTATCGCAGCGTTCTGGCCACCTACAAAGCCGGCGGCCAGGGCGTCATTTTCTCTCCCAACTACGCCAGCATGAAATTGACCAATCTGGATGGCGCCGCGCGGGCCTTGGCGGAATTGGGGCTAAAGTAAAGGACTGATTCATTATGACTAAGATTTACCTCGCCGATCCGCAGATCCGGGCCGAGCAGCTTGAGGCGATTCGGGAGCGGTTGCCCGAGGGGTGGGCCCTGGTCGATCAGCCGGCCGGCGCATCAGCGATCTTGACGGAAAATGTCGACGTGACGTCGGCCATGACGGCCGCGGCCGGTCCTGGTCTGCGCCTCATTGCGCGGCTGGAAACCGGCAATGCCAGCGTGGAGGCAGGCGAGATTCCCGTCGCCGATCTGCCCAATACGGCGCTGGTAGGCGTGGCCGAACATGCCGTGATGCTCATTATGGCGCTGAGTCGCCACCTGCTATGGGTGGCGCGGCAGGCGAATCAACAGCAGTGGTTGCCTGACCGCAGCGAACCCATCCTCACCGACCAACGAAAATATACCTACAATTGGATCGGGTTGGAGGATTTCGGTACGTTGTATGGCAAAACCGCCGGTCTCATCGGCATGGGCATCATCGGTCGAGCCACGGCCGATCGGCTACGCGCCTTCGGCATGCGCCTGCTCTACACCCAGCGCAATCGCCTCGATGCGGCCACCGAGGCCCGCTACGGCGTCCAGTGGCGGGAGCTGGACGACCTCTTGCGCGAGAGTGACTTCGTGAGCCTGCACCATCGTTTCCAGGAAGGTCCCGACGGCAATGACAATCATATCGGCGCTCGGGAGCTTGCCTTGATGAAACCGACAGCCTATCTCATCAATACGGCCCGGGGCCGCCTGGTCGATGAAGATGCCCTGGTCGAAGCTCTGCGCAGCCGTCAAATCGCCGGCGCGGGGCTGGATGTCTTCCGCTACGAGCCGCTGCCGTCCGACCATCCTCTTTTCGCACTGGCCGGCGACAACGTCATCCTCACCCCCCACGTAGCCGGCGCCCCTATCACCGAAGCCTGGGCGACGATTGCGCGGGAGCTGGTAGAGAAAGTAGAGGCCAAATAGAACGCGGATTGAGCGGACTAAGCGGATTCCCGCTGATCGATCTCCGATAAAGATCCGCGCAGATTCGGTAAATCCGCCTAATCAGCGTTCCATTTTTGGCTTGGCTGTACAGTTACCTTCAATCTTCCATTTCATCAACAATCGACAATGAACAATCGACAATCCAAGGAGGTCACCCATGCCTGAACCACCTGCCTGGCGTTATCAGAAACTAATCAAGCCCCTCTTCGATTTACCTGCGGAGCACGTGATCCTGCGCGGGCGCGTCTTGACCTGTGTCGACGATGAAGTGATTGAGGATGGTTTCGTCGAGTTTGCCGGCGGCAAGATTACGGCCGTGGGTCCGGCGGCGGAATTGGGGGAACGAGCCGGGGACGCGGTTGCAGTCGACGGCACGATTTTGCCTGGGCTCATGAACAGCCACGCCCATCTGGCTTGGGACGGCATCCATGACCTGGCGCGCCAGTCCATGGACGATGCGCCGGAGATCAGCGCATACAAGTCGGCCGGCAACATGCTCATCAGCCTGCGCGCCGGCGTGACGACCGTGCGCGACCTGGGCATGAATCAGGCCAACATCTTCGCCAAGCAGGCCGTGGAGCAGGGTATCTTTCCCGGCCCGCGCCTGCTGATTACCGGTGAGGCGATTATCCAGACCGGCGGCCATACCTACTGGTGCTGCCGTGAGGCGAGCGGCGCGGACGAAATGCGCCGGGCCGTGCGCGAGCAGGTCCGGGCCGGAGCCGATCTGATCAAGATCATGGCCTGTCATGACACGCTGGAGTTCACCGACGAAGAGCTGGCCGCGGTCATCGATGAGAGCCATCGCAACGGCTTGCCCATCACGGCCCATGCCACCTACAACGACTGCATCCACCGGGTTGCCGAATTCGGCGTGGATTGCGTCGAACACGGCGGCAGCATGACCGACGAGACCATCCAGCTTCTGCTCGACAAGCAGATTCCCATCGTCACGACCTTCGCCCCGCTCGTCATGCAGAGCCAGGCCGAACTGGCCCGGCAGTACAACATTCCCGAATGGAAGATCGCCGAGCGCCAGAAGGCCGTCGCCAGTTCCGGCCGCTACGAAGGGCTGATCAAGGCGGCGCAGGCCGGCGTCACCATTGGCTTCGGCACCGACGCGGGCAGTCCTGTCGTGGGCCACGACGTGGTCGCGCCGGAGATGGCATTCATGGTCAAGCTGGGCGTCAAGAAGGACAACTACGACGCCATCCGCAGCGCGACCAGCGTCGCCGCCGGCATCAGCAATTTGAGTGACAAGATCGGTACCCTGGCGGCAGGCAAGCTGGCCGACGTCATCGTTGTCGACGGCAACCCGCTAGACGACATCGACGCCATCAGCCGCGTCCGGATGACCTTCCTGGCCGGCAAACGCATGGTCTGACCAACGCAGGACGCGGCGCGCGCACTGCGCAGCCGCGTCGATGCGCACAGTTAACCATTCGCTATTCGCTATTCTCGATTAACCATCTGCTGGGAAACAACCATGACCAACACACCGCTCCTGGCCGCCCTGGCCGGACGAATCCAAGAAGAAGATGTCTCGTTCCGCACCAAGATGCTGGAGGCAGCAGGCGGCCTGACCGACGTCATCGCCCTGGGCCGCGGCGATCCCGACTTCCACACCCCGGCGCATATCGTTGCCGCGGCCAAGCAGGCCATCGACAACAACCAGCACCACTACACCCACCCCGCGGGTCTGCCCCAACTCCGGGAGGCCATTGTCGGACACCTGAAGGATGAGTACAACCTGGACTACGGCGTGGATGAAGTAATCGTCACCGCGGGCGTCCAGGAATCGATCATGCTGCTCATGCTCGGCCTGGTCAACGCAGGTGACGAGGTGCTCATTACCTCGCCCCGCTTCACCACCTACGACATGGCCGTGAGCCTTTGTGGCGGCGTGCCCGTGCCCGTCCCGACCTACGAGGAAGATGACTTCGCGCTCATGCCGGCGGAGATCGAAAAGCGCATCACGCCGCGCAGCAAGGTGCTGGTTCTGGTCACGCCCAACAACCCCACGGGTGCGGTCACGCCGCCGGATGTCATCCGGGAGATCGCCGATCTCTGCGTAAAGCACGATCTGGTCCTGATCAGCGACGAGATCTACGCCAAGCTCATCTATCCCGGCTCCGAGCACCTCTCAGCTGCGTCCCTACCCGGCGTGAAAGAGCGGACCATCACGCTCAACGGCTTTTCTAAATCCTACGCCATGACCGGCTGGCGCGTCGGTTACATGGCCGCGCCCGAAGCCTTTACGCGCATGCTTATCGAGCCGCGCCACACACTGAGCATCAATGCCAATACGCCGGCCCAGTTCGCCGCGCTGGCTGCGCTGACGGGCCCCCAGGAACCGGTCGACGCCATGCTCGAGGCTTACGGCGAACGGCGGGCCTACCTCATGGATGCCTTGGACAGTATGGGCTTCACCTACGGCCATCCAGGCGGTGCATTCTATATCTACACCAACGTCTCCAGTTCCGGCATGCCGTCACCTGAATTCTGCCTGCGCCTGCTCCAGGAGGCCCGGGTCATGATCTTCCCCGGCAGCATGTTCGGCGACGACAGCGACAAGTACATCCGCATCAGCTACCTCCAACCCCTCGAACGGATCGAGGAAGCCGTGGCGCGGATGAAGGAGTTTGTGGGATGACAGTGGAACCCTTCCGCATTCTCCAGGTCGGTCTGGGCAACCGGGGAAGGATGTGGGCCGAGATTATCGACAGGCGCGCGGACGTGGTACACAGCGGCATCGTCGACGTCGATCCGGCCCGGCTGGCGCCCTTTCAGGCAACGCACCCGGATGTGCCGGTCTTCGGCCAGTTGACCGAGGCGTTGGCGGAGAGCGCCAGCGATGCAGTCTTGCTGGTGACGCCGCCGGACGGTCACCTGGCCCAGGCCCAGATGACCTTTGACGCCGGTCTGCCCCTGTTGGCCGAAAAGCCGCTCACGCTCGACCTGACCGAGGCGGTGACCATCGTCGAACGGGCCGAGGCGGCAGGACAGCCGCTGATGGTTGGCCTGAACTTCCGCTACCTGGCCGTATCCCGGAAGATCCGGGAACTGGTGGCAGAGGGTCGTTTCGGTATGCCCGGCTTCGGCCAATTCACGTATCAACGCAACCGGGACGGCCGTGCGTCTTGGTTGAACAAATACCCGCTAACCATGGAACATCCCATGATGCTGGAGCAAAGCATCCATCACCTGGACCTGATTCGCTTTTGCTACGGCCGGGAGGTGGAAACTGTACGCTGTAAAACCTGGAATCCATCCTGGAGCATGTACGCCCACGACAGTAACGTGAGCTGTCTGCTCACCCTGGAAGGC
Source organism: uncultured Caldilineaceae bacterium (assembly GCA_964478635.1). Classification (GTDB taxonomy): domain Bacteria; phylum Chloroflexota; class Anaerolineae; order Caldilineales; family Caldilineaceae; genus JAGRCP01. Next base: position 3,584 of record CAYZLP010000003.1, on the reverse strand, counting down.
GGCCTGGAAGTAAATTATCTCGGCACCTGGACCGGCGGCTGGAATCAGCTACAGTTCGAGTGGCGCACCGACTGTGAAGAAGGCGTCATCATTCAACGGCAACTGTTCGATGACCTGGCCGTAGCGCACGCGAACGACACCGAGCTGGCGGCCGTGCCCCTCGCGCCGTGTGAGCCCTTTTACGACGACACGGACGCACTGCTCTCGGCCTTCATCGCCCATGTGAAAACCGGCGCGCCCCTGGAGTGCAGCGGCCGGGATCATCTGCGCACACTGGCGCTCTGCTTTGCCGCCATCGAGAGTAGCGCGACGGGTGCCACGATCGATATGGCGGCATATAACGGCAAGCACGGAGTTACGTGAGACGGGATGCCTCACCCTGCCTTGGCGCGCAAGGCGCCAAGGCAGGGTGAGGCTCGCACACGGTCAACGCATATGAACATTCTCGTCACCGGCGCGCTCGGTTTTGTCGGCATCAACATCGTCCACACGCTGGCGGCAAAACCAGACGTGACCGTCCTTGCCGCCGATGCCCGCGCGCCGGACGCTTTGGCCAGGCAATTCCTGGGGCCGGTGGCAGCGCGCGTACATTTCGCCACATTCGACGTCACCGACCGGGCGGCGTTTCATGCCCTGGTGGCTGATGCCGGCGTAACGCACATCATCCACGGCGCAGCGGTGACGCCTTCCCTTCAGCGGGAACGCGCCGGCACGACCCGGGTAGTCGACGTAAACCTGGGCGGCGCGATCAATGCGCTTGACGCAGCGGCCCGCATCCCGAGCGTACAGCGCTTCGTCTTCGTCAGCAGCAGCGGCGTCTACGGACTCACAGCCCAGGCAGCCCACGGCACAATCGGTGAAGACGCGCCACTGGTGCTCGACAATCTCTACGCCATCACCAAACGGAGCGCTGAGCTGCTCACGGCCCGCTACGGCGTCCTGCACTCCAAACCCATGAGCGCAGTGCGCCTAGGCCCTATCTACGGCCCCATGGAGCGACCCTCCGCAAGTCGGGAACGACTCAGCGCGCCGGGACAGCTGCTGGACGCGTGGCGCACGGGCCATAGGGTATCTGTAGCCGGTCCGGATGTCATGCGAGATTGGACCTATGCTGGGGATGTGGGGGAGGCGATCTGGGCGCTCTTGGCAGTGCCGGACTGGCGCTATCCTGTCTACAACCTCAGCTACGGACGGGCTGTCCCGCTACGCGAAATGGTGGATGCGTTTGCGCGACAGGGGTTGACCGCATCCTGTACGGACCAGGTTGAGGAAGCCGACATCGCCATGGTTCCGGCCCAAACGCGCACGCCCATGGACGGGGCGCGCCTTCATGCGGACAGCGGCTACCGCCCCCAGACCGACCCGGTGGACGGTGTCGCTCGGACGATCGCGCTGGAGAAAGCCGTAGATTCCTGGACCGCCGAGCCCTAGCCGACCAGTCGTACTTGCCAAGCTGGGGCTTGGCGTTCCCAGCTCTGTCTGGACCGCCGAGCCCCAGCTCGGCAACGGAGGGTCGGAAAGTGGTGGCAATGATGAATCCGACTATCGACCAGGGCGCAATCGATATCCGGCAGGCCGCGCCCGCAGACTATCCCGACTTCTACCCAATCTTTCAAAGTGCCGCACCCGACCGGCCCGAAGCGTTGGAACGAGGTTTCCTGCTATCCCGCTATGATTTGGTAAGCTTCAGCACTTTTCTGGATCGCTGCACCGTCTATGGCGCGCGCATTGGGGCTAAGGCAGCGGGCTTTGTCGCGCTGGAGCCGGTGTGGTTCGATCAACTCGCCGGGATCGACTGGACATGTCCGCCCGCAGTGCTCGCCACGCTGCGTGAAGCATCCCTGCAGTGGGTCCGGATGCTCGCCATCGCGCCCCATGCCGGGCGGCGAGGAATCGGAACGGCTTTGTACCGTCACCTTTTCGCACAGTACCCGGGTACAAACTTCCTGACCGGTCTATACGAGTCGCCCCTCGACAACCGGGCGTCACGCTGCTTCCATCGACGGCTTGGCTTCCAACGTATCGGCGAGAGTCGCCAGCAGCATGCGGTGGCCCCGCACGCCCGCGTCAGCGGAATCTACCTCCGCCCCGCTTGTTCAGCAGACGACGCAACGAATTCCCAGTGCAGATCTGCGTGAATGCGCAAACGCGTAGTTACATAAAGAAGATAGTTTGGTCGGAGTGACTGTCACTGACAAAACGAGTTTGGGCTGACCAGATTCGTTTGTGCCAATGAGAGTCACTCCGACAAGAAGTACCAGTTCCAGCGTTACGCCTCCGTCAACATGCGGCGTTGGGCCTGCTGACTGGCGTGTTCAGTCCAATAGTGATGGGTCTTTGCCACGACGGTGATGACGTTCTTGATCTCTTTCTCCAGCCGGAAGTCGGGGCCGGCGGGCAGATAGAGGACCGTGCCCGTACGCCGCACGCTCACATTTTCGACGATGATGGCGCGCAGCATCCAGAGGGCCATCTCCTCATCGTCGCAGACCAGGCCAATCCAGCCCGGTTCGGCATTGCGCCGGACTTCGAGCCGGGTGATCAGCTCAATGCCCCGGGCCAGTTCAGCGACAACGGACTCGTAGCCTGCGGGATTGGCGCGTATTGCTTCGGGCGCCACTGGTTCCAGTAATGTGTCACGGTGGGCCGGGCCGCCGGCGAGAGCCAGATCGCAGAAATCGGTCCAGATTGCATCCCAGGCGACCCGGCCATCCTCTCCATATTGAAGCTCGGCCGCGCCCGGCATGGGCGCGGCTGAAGGTGTCTGAGCGGCGTAGCGGTCCGGCAAGAGTTGGGCCAGGCGTCGCTCGAACTGGGCGCTGTGCAGATGACCGTGGGACAGGTATTCCACCGGGCCGGTGAACTCAATACGGCCGTCCCACAGGCGTGGCCGACGGGGCGCATCGGGCTGAAGTTGGGGTTCCAGCCAGGCGATGATGTCACTCAGACCGACGTCGCTCTTCAGATTGCAGAAAAGGAAGGGACGGTCACCCCGCATCTTGCCGGCATCCCGGGCCATGACTTCCAACGAGGCTCCGACCAAGGGCGCCAGATCGATCTTGTTGATCACCAGCAGGTCGGAGCGCATGACGCCGGGACCGCCCTTGCGCGGAATCTTGTCTCCGGCCGAAACGTCGATGACATAGATCCAGACATCCACCAGTTCCGGGCTGAACGCGGCGGCCAGATTGTTGCCCCCACTTTCCAAGAGAATCAGGTGTAGCTGGGGAAACTGAACCTCCAGGCCCATGACAGCCTCCAGGTTCATGGAGGCGTCATCGCGAATGGCCGAGTGGGGGCAGCCGCCGGTTTCGACGCCGCGCACTCGTTCGAGGGGCAGCACGCCCCGGCGGCGCAGGAACTCGGCGTCTTCCTGGGTGTAAATGTCGTTGGTGACGACGGCCACCTCATAGCGTTGGGAGAGGGTGCGGCACAGACATTCCACCAGCGAGGTCTTGCCGCTGCCCACCGGGCCCGCCACACCGACGCGCAGGGGACGGGTCTGTGAGAGATTCGACATGGCATGCTCCTGTCTCCGTGGGGCCTCACCCTGCTCCGCCTCCTATATGGCGGCTTCGCGTCCC
>CAYZLP010000002.1:7293-28470 GCA_964478635.1 uncultured Caldilineaceae bacterium | reverse complement strand
ATTTCCGGGGTGGCGCCGGCGAGGAAAACACTCAATCGTTCTGTCATGCGCGACTGATTCCAGAAAGAAATTGGCGATTCGCCGGAGGCAAATCATGGCATTCAAAAACAACGTGACCCGGTTTCTCGACAGCAAAAGGGTCGACTACGCCACCTATACCTATGACTATGATGCGGGCATACATGCGGCCGTGGATGTGGCCGCTGCGGTTGGCAAGCCGCCGGAACAGGTCTTCAAGACGCTCGTCGCCCTTGCCGATCAGCCGGGGCGCAAGCCCATGCTCGTCGTCATTCCCGGAGGCGACACGCTGGACCTGAAAGCCCTGGCCAAGGCCGTCGGCGTCAAGAAGGCAAAGATGGCCAGTCATGCCCAGGCTGAAGAACTGACCGGCCTGCAAACCGGCGGCATCAGTCCGCTGGCGCTGATCAACAAGGGGTTCGACGTTTATGTCAGCGAGAAAGCCCGGGCTTTTGCACGCATCACCTTGAGCGCCGGTGAGCGGGGCGCCCAGGTTGAACTGCCCGTAACCGATCTGATCAAGCTGACCCGGGCGCGCCTCGTTCAACTTTGATTCCACCACCGGCCGACTTCATCGCCGGCTGGGTCTGCTTGTGCTGAGCGTGTCGAAGCATCGGAGCCCGCACCCGCCGCAGCGCTTCTATCGGAATTCTCCCCAACAGCCTGACAACAGACCCGGAATTTGCTTCTCCTTCAATTGTACCAGACCTGGGCGCCGGTATGAATCGTACCGGCGTTTTGTTCCCTGTTTGCGGCGCCCACCCGGATGCGCCAGCCAACGGAAGCAACCTGTTGACATCCGAATCGAGCAAAGGAAAGGCAAATGCTGAACGTACAAGAGGCAGTGGCCGGTGGTTTGAACTTCCAATTGAACGATGACCAGAAGATGTTGCGCGATCTGGCACGCGACTTCGTACGCAAGGAATTCATGCCCAAAGTCGAACACCATGACGTGACTGGGGAGTGGCCCACCGAGATCTTTAACAAGGCCATGGAAGTCGGTCTGGTCAACTTGAATATTCCCGAGGAATATGGTGGGATGGGCGCATCCGTCCTGGAGGAATGCATCGTGGGCGAAGAGTTCGCCTATGGCTGCACCGGCCTGAGTACGGCCCTGGGGGTGAATCAACTGGCCGCCCTGCCGATCAATATAGCGGGGACCGACGAGCAGAAGGCGGAGTACTTCAACCGGCTCATCGACGAACAGGCCATCATGTCCTACTGCATGACCGAACCGGACGCAGGGTCCGATGTAGCCGGCATCAAGACCACGGCCGTCCGCCGGGGCGACAAATATATCCTTAACGGCGCCAAGACCTGGATCACGGGAGGTCCGGTGGCCAGCTATTTCACGGTTTTTGCCAAGACCGATCCCGACGCCGGTCACAAGGGGATGAGTTGCTTCATTATCGAACGGGAATGGGACGGCGTCAGCGTCAGCAAGCCGCTGGAGAAGCTGGGCCAGCACGCCGCCCAGACCAGCATGGTCTTTTTTGAGGATGTCGAGGTTCCGGTGGAAAACCTACTCGGCCGGGAAGGCGATGGCTTCATGATCGGCATGAAGGTATTCGACAAGAGCCGTCCGCCCGTTGCCTCGGGCGCGACGGGCATTGCCCGCCGTGCCCTGGACGAGGCCGTCAAGTATGCCGGCGAACGCTATGCCTTCGGCCAGCCCATTGCCCAGTTTCAGGGCGTCGGCTTCATGCTGGCTGATATGAAAATCCGGGCGGATGCAGCCCAGCATCTGGCCCTGCGCTCGGCCTGGGACGTGGACAACGGCTTCCGCAATACTTCGTCTGCCGCCGTGGCCAAGGCCTATTGCTCAGAAGCCGCGGTTTTGAATGCTTCCGATGCGGTGCAGGTCTTTGGCGGCAACGGCTACAGCCGTGAGTATCCGGTCGAGAAGCTCATCCGCGACGCCAAGATCTATCAGATCTATGAGGGAACGACGCAGATTCAGAAGATGATTATTGTGCGCGAGTTGTACAAGGGCGCCAAGTAGGCCAGATTTTCGCCGTCCGGCCAGCGCATGCCGGACGAGGAGCAGACAAGGCCGGCGATTCCACGAATCGCCGGCCCTTTTATTGCCCTATTCTTTCACCGCGCGGCAGTAAAAGAGACGCTGATCGAAGGAGATTGTCTCACCGTGACGGCGGACGTTGAGGCCCGCGGCGTCGGTCTCCAACCCCGCCTCCATCATGTCGCGTACGACCGCGCCATTGGCGGTATCCAGGGGCATCTCACCCAGCCACTCATCCAGTTCCCGCTCAAAGGTAACGACTTTTTCGTCAACCACGGTCAGACCGGCGGCGATCAAGAGATCGCGGTACTGCTGGGCGGAGCGGGCGGCGTGGTGGCTTGGGTTGCGCCGCTCCTCGATTGCGTTTTGGGTCGCCCGCTTGACCGGATCGTCATTGCTGAGCAGATCGGCCAGGATGAACGTTCCACCGCTGCGCAGGACGCGCACCAACTCGGTCAATACTTTGTCGGCGTTGCGAATGTGATGGAGCAATAGGCGGCAGACGACTGCGTCGAAGCGCTCATCCCGAAATGGGAGGGTACGGGCGGCGGCCAGGCGGAAATAGACCCGCTGGGCCACCGCGGGATCGTCCCCCAGGCGTCGCAATTCCGCCTGTTCCAGCATCGCGGGGCTGACGTCGATGCCGATGACCTCCAGGGCATTGTTTCTGGCCAGGGCAATTGACAGATCGCCCCGTCCTGCGCCCACGTCAAGGATCGTCAGAGCGGGTGGAAGCTTGGCGAAGTTCAACAAATCCTGAATGCGCTTGGCGCGTTTGCCATCCTCCGCTTGGGCCGCGGCTTGCGCGGCCGCGCGGTTATAGAGATCGATGAGGACGGCCATATCCGAGTCACCTCTCTCGGAGAGGGGAATGGGCTGCGGACTGGTCGATTCCATCTTGCCCGGCGGCGTGGGCAGATGTTCGTGCCGGTTGAGAGAGTGGATGGTCCAAGCATCGTGCTGGAGGCGCAGTTCGGCGATGCTGGTCGGTTCTGCGGCGGCATGAAAGTGCTGGGCGCCTACCAAACAGGCCACAGTGGCCGAAATCAAGCCGGACCCCATGACGATGGCCACCGTCTCACCCGGATGGGTCTCGCCCAATTTCGCAAGGATTCCCGTGAGTTCGTCACAGTAGCGGGTCAGGTCATCTACGGGCACGTTGCTCGCTGTTGCGCCCGGCGTCCGCGCCCAGGGAATGCGCTGGATCGCTTGGGGTACGGCCAGTGTCGCCTCGTCTGCTCCCACGCTCGCGCCGTAGGGTTCGCCGGGCCAATCGCGATGAATGGTCACCGGCAGCCCGATGGCCTGACCGATGCGCTGGGCCGTCAGTCGATTGCGCAGTTCCGGCGCACTGACCAGCGCATCGATCGTGAAGCGCGCCGCCAGCCATGCCGCCAGGGCATCGGTCTGCTGCCAGCCATGGGCCGTCAGACCCGTATCGATTGGCGTATCCTGGGTGGGACGGACGTCCATGGCCTCGGCGTGACAGATCAGCAAGAGGCGCAGCGCCGGGCCTTGCTCTGCTATCGCGGATTCGACCGACGAGTTTTCTCGCATAGTCACCAAGGGGATGATGAGTTAATCTTCAGCGCGGTCGCTGCCGAAGGACGGTGTGGCCCCGGCTTCTGCCGAGTCACGGGCTTGCAGTTCATCGCGAAGGGCCTGGCGTGCTGCCTTGCGCTCGTCGTCCAGGCGCTTTTCAACTTGTTTCATCCGATGCACGCCATCAGGATATCCTTCGGTCCGCTTGTGATTTCCCGGCGGCCGGTCAAACCGGAGGCGGTCAACCGGGATGTCGCCTAGCAACTGTTGCTCGACAATCTCGGGTACATCGTCGGGCTGCACCCCGCGGTACCAGATCCCATCTGGATAGACGACAAGCATGGGGCCGTTGCCGCATTGATTGAGGCATCCGGCCCGGTTGATGCGGATTTCGTCCTTGAGACCGGCCTTCGAGATCGACCGCTTCAGGCCGTCAAAGATGGCGTCGACATCGCCATCGTACCAGCAATAGGGACCATAGGTGCAGACAAAGACATGCTTACGATATTGAGTCATAGGCGCATCATACCAAAGCAAAGCAGGGAGTGACAAACGCTTTTTTGACTCAAACGAGCGTTTTCTAGGTTGACTTCTCCGGTTGCGTTGACAGGGTTCACCTATCTCTAGTAAAATGCTGCATTGTGCCCAAATTGGGTACACACAATGCCGGACAGCTGGGGAACCTCTTCCATTAGCGGTGCAGCTCCCAGATATTGATAGAAGTCAATCCTTTGACCGTGACTCATTCCAACCCAATTCTGTATCCAATGGACGCCCGCATGCTTCCCAGTGTCGGCTGTCCGCCATGCTTGAAAAAGGGGGAAAGATGGCCAAGTATCAGACTGAACAGATCCGCAATGTTGCCATTCTCGGCCACGGCGGATCCGGCAAAACCTCGCTAGTTGAGGCGCTGCTCTACAAGACGGGCGTCACCACTCGGATGGGGCGCGTCGAAGATGGTTCGACGACTTCCGATTGGGATGCCGAGGAGCAGCGCCGTGGTATTTCCATCAACCTGTCGGTTGCTCCAGTTGAGTTTGAGCAGACCAAGATCAATTTAATCGATACCCCCGGCTACATTGACTTCGTTGGTGAGGTCATTAGCGCGCTGCACGTTTCGGAGGCCGGTCTGGTCTTGGTGGACGCCGTTGCCGGCGCCGAGGTCGGTACGGAACTGGCCTGGACGCGCTTGGACGAACTGGGCAAGCCGCGCCTGGTCTTTGTCAATCGCATGGGCCGGGAGAATGCAAGCTTTGAAAAGGCAATCGACAGCCTGCGCGAGGCGTTTCCCGACTCGAATATCGTACCGTTTCAGCTGCCCATCGGCCAGGGAGAAAACTTTCAAGGCGTGGTCAGTCTGGTGACAAGCAAGGCCTACATCGGTTCTGAGGCCAAGGAAGTGCCCCTTCCCGAGGAGATGGCGGCGGCCGTGGAAGAGGCTCAGGTCGCCCTGGTGGAGGCTGCAGCCGAAGCCGATGATGAACTGATCATGAAATATTTCGACGGCGAGGAACTGACCCCCGAAGAGGTGCGTCGCGGTCTCCATCGCGGCGTGCGCAGCGGCGCCATCGTCCCCGTCTACTGCGGTTCGGCCCTGAGCGATATTGGCCTGGACCGCCTGCTGAAGGCCATGCGCCGCTATGTGCCGGCCCCCAATGAACGCCTGGTGCCGGCTACGCAAAACGGTGAAAGCATCGAACTCACCGCCGATAGCAGCGCAACGCCGGCGGCAGCTGTCTTCAAGACCATCATCGACCGCTACGTCGGTCGCATGAGCTACGTGCGCGTCTTTTCTGGCACGGTCAAGAAGGATGCCAATCTGATCAACGCCCGTACCGAAGATTCTCACCGCATTGCCAGCCTCAATAGCGTAAAGGGCAAAGATCTCACCGGCATTGATGAACTGGTGGCCGGCGATATTGGCGTCGTAACCAAGGTGGATGACCTGTTGACCGGCGATACGTTAACGTCCGCCGACTCACCCATTGTCGTGACGCCGCCCGACTATCCGCGTCCCCTCTACTCAGTGGCTGTTGCACCCGCGACCAAGGCGGACAGTGCCAAATTGGGTCAGTCACTGCAGGCCCTGGTGGAAGAAGATCCCACCCTCAAGGTGCAGAACATCTCGGCCACCAAGCAGAATGTGCTCCAGGGCATGGGTGACGCCCACGTCGACGTGGCCATCCGGCGTCTGGACAGCAAGTTCGGCGTCTCCGTCGATACGGACGTCCCAAAAGTGCCCTATCAAGAGACGATTTCCAAGACGGGTCAGGCTCAGTATCGCCACAAGAAACAGACCGGTGGTGCCGGCCAGTTCGCCGAAGTGCACATGCGCGTCGAACCGCTCGAACGGGGCGAAGGCTTTCAATACGCCAGTGAAGTCTTCGGCGGCGCCATCAGCAACGTCTTCCTGCCCTCCATCGAAAAGGGTGTCAAGCAGGTGCTCGACGTTGGCTTCATCGCCGGTTTCCCCGTCGTCGACGTGAAGGCGGTTGTCTTCGACGGCAAAGAGCATCCGGTTGATTCCAAGGATATCGCCTTCCAGACGGCCGGCCGCGAAGCGTTCCGGGCCGCGATGGAGCAGGCCAGCCCTGTACTGCTGGAGCCCATTTACCGCATCGATGTGACGGTGCCGGATGAATACATGGGTGACATTATGGGCGACTTCAATACCCGGCGCGGGCGCGTCCTGGGGATGGAGCAGAAGGGCAACCGTACGGTTGTCAGCGCCATGGTGCCCCTGGCCGAGATCATGCGCTACGGCACGGATCTGCGTTCCATGACCCAAGGGCGGGGCATCTATACCATTGAGTTCGACCACTATGAGCCCGTACCTTCGCACCTAACCGGGGACATTGTGGCCGCCAGCAAACGTCAGGAAGAAGAAGCCTAGCTCGTTCCTGGCAACAACGTCTCCGGCACGGTCCACGAGAATTTTCGTTAATCAGAGTAAGGCTGGACCGTGCCGGGGACGTTTGCCGGGGATCTGTTTTCTCAGAACGGCCTTATCGCTCCGCTATCTGGGTAGCTCTTCAATCCGAACCCGAATTCTTCAGGTCGGCGCCCCGGCGCCGACCATTTTCATGCAGGCAAGCCACCATGAGTTCATCCAACGAGTCGCACAGTGAGACCGGCCCGGTCAGCCCTTGGTTTGCGGTCCGCGACGGCCGCGCGCAGGTCGGCGACTTAATCCTGCTGCTGACCGCCGACCTCAAGCGCTACGTTATCAAGCTAACGCCTGACGGAACCCTACACACCCACCGGGGCATGTATCGCCATGCAGAGATCATTGGTGCAACCTACGGAAGCGCCATTCTCAGCCAGACGGGCAGCGAGGCCCTAATCCTGGAGCCGTCGCTTCCCGACATTATCGGGCATCTCCGACGCGGCACTCAGATTATCTACCCCAAGGACGCCGCTTACATCGTTCATCGCCTGAATCTGCGGGCCGGCAGTCGCGTGGTCGAGTCAGGCACGGGCAGCGGCGGTTTGACGACAGCGCTGGCCTGGGCCGTGGCGCCTGCCGGCCGGGTCTACACGTATGAGATTCGAGAGGATAACTTTCGTCTGGCGCGTAATAATCTCGAACGGGCGGGCATGCTCCCCTTCGTCGATCTACATCTTCAGGGCATCAAAGACGGTTTTTTGCAGGAAGATGCCGACGCGCTCTTTCTCGATGTGCGCGATCCCGATGAGTTTATGCCGCAGGTGCGCGCAGCCCTACGGCCCGGGGGCTTCTTTGGCGGGTTGGTGCCTACGACGAATCAGGTGTCAGACTTGCTGATGGCCCTGGAAGGCGCCGGATTTGCCGATATCTCGGTCGAAGAACTGCTCCTGCGGCAGTACAAACCTGCGCCTGAACGCCTCCGGCCCCAGGACGATATGGTCGCACATACGGGCTATCTCGTTTTCGCCCGCTTGATTCAGGCCAGCCTCGATCCGCGCCAGTGGATCTCCAAGGAGCGGCGGCGCTATCAGGCCCGTCTGCAGGCTCAACAGCGCATTGCCGAGGCCGAGGCCGAACGCAAGGCCCGGGAGGATGCCGGCGGCCGCAAATATCCGCCGCTGCCGCTGCCGGGATAACCTGGCGCGCGGTCGTGGCCCTCCATCCGTGCCGCTTCCACGGTTGGAGACGTTCGATCCATTTCCATCGAGATTTGTTACGCGCTTTGGGTGGCGGGATGCTTGATCCCGCCGACAACTGTGCCCCAAACGTCGATATCTTTGATGGCCATGGGGTCGACGTCCAGTGGGGACTCATGGAGCACGGTGAAGTCGGCCCATTTTCCGCACTCAATGCTGCCCATCACGTGGTCCATGTGCATCTGGTATGCGGCATCCTGGGTGACGGCCCAGAGGGCATCATAGGCAGAGATCTTCTCATTCTCGCCCAGCACGCGTCCTTTGGGCGTACGACGATTTACGGCGGTCCAAAGCAAGTGCAGCGGCCCCAGCGGCGTCACATTTGCATCCGAGTGGAGTGAGAAAGGCACCCCCAGGCGCTTCGCCGTACCGCAGGGCTCCATCCGGTTGGCCCGCTCCGGTCCGACCGTCAATTCGTAGTGCAGGTCTCCCCAATACCAGATGTGGTTGGTGAAGATATTGGCACACAGCCCCAAGTTCTTCATCTTGCGTAGATGGGCCAGGGTCAGCAGCTGTGCGTGTTGAATCGTGTGTCGGTGATCGGACCAGGGTGATGTCCGCAGAAGCTTGTCGATCGTATCGATGGCCAGGTCGATGGTGGCCTCGCCATTGCAGTGCATGTGTATGTTCAGGCCGGCCTGATGGAACGGCAGCGCCCATTCCGCAAACTGCTCGGGGATGGTCAACAGTTGGCCTTGATCGACGCCCGTGTAATATCCGGGCCAGTTCATCATGGCGGTCCACCCTTGAATCGAGCCGTCAAGTACGAATTTCACGCCGGGAAAGCGTAATTTGTCGGATGAGTGGTTTTCCTGTAGATCCTTGATAGCCTGAGCTGTAGCGTGCCAGTCTACGCTCATGCCGGCAACGCTGGCCAGATTGTAGATGGTCACCCGGGCTGGGAAGGCAGGATCGTTGACGATCTTTTTCCACGCGGGCAGCGAACTCGGATTGACCAAGATGGTGCCGCCGAGGTCGCCGACACAGGTCACGCCGACCTGCCGGGCCATTTGGCCCAGCCCCCAGATACTCGCTTCCGACGCCAGGGCCTCCAAAAAGGGCATGAACGCCGATTCGGCCAGGGCCATGGCGGATTGCTCCTGGAGTTCGCCGTTCGGTTCCCCGTCTTCGTCCTTGACGACGCCGACGACCTTGGTTTCACGCGTGATGTTGGACCGCTGCAACAGCGCGCTGTTGACGGTAGCGACGTGACCGCTGGCATGGATCAAGCAGATTGGACGAGTGGTAGAGACCATGTCCAACTCCCGCTTACTCAGACGCGTGCCGGGAAAATAGATGGGGTCAAAGCCGACGGTCACCAGGGGTGCATCTGGATCGGTCTGCTCGGCGTCCAGCTCTTTCAGATTGGCCAGCATCGCCTCAATAGATTGGAGGCCTTTGAGGGTTCGTCCATCCGGTGCCGGCCGATCGAAATAACCCTGGTAGGGATAGATGCCGGTCAGTCCTTCCATTGCATGGGCATGGACTTCGATCATGCCCGGCGTCAGGACAAAATCGCGAAACGTATCGTCAAGCGTATAGTCACCCCATCCGGAGACTTCCTCTAGTGAGCCAACGCCGAGAACCTTGCCGTCACGGACCGCGACGTGGGTTCCTTCCGGATTGGACGGATTCATGGTGATGATCTTCTGCGCCGCGAAAATTGTAATGTCGGGCATGAACAAGGCTCCTTTTGGGGATCACTGTGGTTTGGCGGATGTGGCTGAATGCATTGCTTCGAAAGCGGAAATGAGCGCATCGTGGTCAAGGCTTCCGGGCAGTCCGATCAGCACGATACGGGTCATGGGCGCTTCCTCTCGCCATTCAACGCCCCGATCCAGTTCCCAGCGACGGCCAACCAGCTGAAAAATGAAGGGGATGGACGGATCGTCATCGAGATAGATGAAGCCCTTGCCGCGCAGTATGCCTGCGGGCAAGGCGTCAAGAAAGGCTCGGAACTTGGCGCCGTTCAGCGGGCGCTGGCTTGTGTGACTCCAGGTATCATACGCAACGGAATGGGCGGGTGTCTCTGGCGCGTAGGCCGTTCGTGGTGTCGTCGGGGAGGATGGGAAGGCGTCTTCCTCAAAGAGCAATGGCATGGGGATCTGTCCGTGCATGACTTCCACGATACGCACGTCGGGCTGCAACGCTTGAATCCACTCCCGAACGGCGGCAAGCTCCTCATTGCTCACGCGATCGACTTTGTTGAGCAGGAGCAGATCGGCTCCTTCCAGTTGCTGAACCACATGACGACCCACATATCGATCGGCAGCTTGTTTCCGAATGTTTTCCGCGTCAACCAATACAATGATGCCATCCAGGTGAAAGCCCGGCAGATGCGCGTATTGTGCAATCCGGAACGGATCTGAGACGCCGCTGGCTTCGATCAAAACGCGATCGGGCCGTGGTTCCAAATCGCGGACGGAAACCATCGTTGTCACAAATCCTGCCGCCAGCGAGCAGCAGATGCAGCCATTGGTGAGATTGATCCGATTGTGGGCGCGGCTGTCAATCAATTCAGCATCGATATTGATGGCGCCGAAATCGTTTAGGAGAATGGCGAAACGAATTCCGCTCTGATTGTGCAGTACGTGGTTGAGCAGGCTAGTCTTGCCTGCCCCGAGATAACCGCCGATGACTGTGACCGGTATTCCTTGCATGGCACCTCATGAAGACGACACACAGGACGCGCAGCCGAAGCAGATCGAGTGTAACCTAATCCGCTTCGGCTGCGCAAGCTATGGCCGTATCGACTTCCCCACTGAACTCGTGTTGAGGGATGATTTCGGTCGGGTCACCAAGCGGCGCGGGTGGGCGCCCAGCGGGCCATGGTATCACTTTCTCCTGGGCACTGCTGCCTGGAATGGATCAATACCCTTCGTAGCCCGGAATCTGCTTGCGTCCGAAGCCGCCGCCATAGGAAGCCAGGTCAGCGATCAGCATGAGGCCAAGCCACAGCCAGTCAAAGCCGTTGAGGCCGCCCGGCGCCACAAGGATGTACATAATTGTGGTCCAGGGCAGAAAGACGATGCCCAAGATCGGCCAGATCCACCACAATCCGCCGCCGACCCAATTGCGAAACGCAAGCTCCCACCGCCCGGGCTGGAAGATCCACCAGAATGCGCCAAAGATGCGCGGTCCCAACAAGACGAGGCTGAGAAATGCACAACACATGGTCCGACTTCCTTTCGCTGATGCATACTGCAAGGACTATCCCATGATGCAGTGATGAACAGGCTGGCCAACACGCGCACACCACGTTTCAATATTCGACGACGGGCCGAAGCCGTCACTGTCTTGCCAAATCCCAAGGACGCACCCAAACGATTCAGCCAATAGACGGACTACTAAACGACTGCACGCCGAAATTTCCGCATGCGGAATAGAGCGCCGATACTTTGCTGTTCGATCACCGGGGAAAGTAAAAACATTGTAACATGTTAACGCGGGGCCAACAATACGCATTTTTTCTGGCGGGGCGCCATTCACGACTGGGGCGTGTTCGTCACCCAGCGTTACCTCATGCTGCCAGAGGCAACATCAGCCGCTCCCTAGAAACTCGGCCAAGGGGAATTTCTAGGGAGCGGATTTGGCCTGAATTTTCGCCATGCGGCCACTTCAACGAAGGATCTTGCCTCGATTTACCCTAACACCGACTTGCACCCTATTTTGGAGAGGTCTAGCGCGCTGGGCCAGCTGGCCTAAGATTCGCATAGAAATCGCTGAGACGCCGGCCTAGATCGGCCCACTGATAATGCTGGCGCAAGTGCGTATATGCCCGCGCAATGGCATTGGCCTGGGCTGTTGGATCACCGAGCATCTCTGCAACCGCGGTGGCAAATGCCTCTGGAGTTGCATCGGCCGGCACCAGCCGGGCTGCACCGTTTGCGCCGTAATTGGCCTGTTCGCCCACGGCACTGGCCACTACCGGGACGCCGTGCAGGAGCGTCGTCGCCAAGCGCACGCTGCATTTCGCTTCCTGCAATGGAACCGGCGCGGCCGGAAAGATCGCAACGCGTGCGGCGCCATAGAGCGCCGGCGCTTCGTCCGGTGAGACGGCGCCTCTCCATTCGACAGCGGTCGCGCTCCGGGGCGCTGCCTTGGCCATGAACGCAGCGAACCGGGCATCCCTGCCTGCCTGCAGCGGTTGGCCAGCGACCAACAGGCGACTCGTCGGAACTTGCCTATGGAGCGCCTCCCAGAAGGCTGCCAACCAGGCCGGCTCCACTTCCACATAGCGGCTGAAGAAGAGTACCGTGGCAGAATTTTGGCCTACGCGCAGGACGGACGGCCTTGCGGGCAGATCGACGCCGTTGGGCAGGTAGAGCTTAGGTGTGGCCGGCGCATAGCCCTGCGCGCGCGCTTCCAGCCAGCGACTGGCCGCGGTGATGCCGTCGGCGTGACGGATGCCCCACTCTTCTTGCCAGGCCAGGAAGCGGGCCAACGCCCGGTTGTAGCCGTTGATGGGCGCCCAGGCCTGCTCCCAGTCGTCGATATCCAGAATCAGGAGAGGCCGGCGCCGCTTTTGCCAGAGGCGCCACTGGATGAGCCCGGCATGGGCCCGGGGCTTGACGATATGGACAATGTCGGGCTTCAGGTCGGCGATTCGTCCCAGCATACGTCCGACAGTGCCGGGGATTCCGCCTTGCAGGGTAACATTTTCCAAGCGCACGCCGGCGTCATCCCACGTGCGGCCGGCGTCTTCCGGCGTGTCCCACGGAGGAATGAGGATGTGGGCGCGATGGCCCAGGGCGACGAGTTCTTGGGCCAGGGGCAAGGTGCGCGCCCAGACTGTCGTCTTCTGACCGAGGCCGAAGGGAGCAACAAAGAGCACCTTGCTTGCTGTTGACACGATTGCGGGAACCTATCGGGTTGGATCGGCGACCGGATCGGTCGTTATTGCTGCGGGCCAGTCATATATACCGGCGCGCAGCGTCTGCCACGCCCGGTCTTCAACCGCCTGGGGATAGAAGAGGCCAAAGCGTTCGGTCAGCTGCGGTGCGTACCAGCGGTAAATGACCACCAACGCCACAGCCTGGGCTACCCAGCTTTCGCTTGTAGGGGCGGGCGCGGCGAGGGTACGTTCCAACGCGGTGCGCTGGTTGGGGCTTAGATAGCGGTTCAAGTCACGGGTACCGGCCGGGCGCTGAATGCCGTTCAGCGCCAACATGAGATCGATGACGGTATGGCGCAATTCCTGAACAAGTTCGGCCGCCAGGAGCTGTTCGTCTTTTGCCAGGAGTGCCGGGAGCTGGCCAAGAGTCGTCCAGAAAGACGCCAGTTGGCGGGCAACCGCTGCGGTCTGGGGCGGTTCGAGCGGATCGGGCCATGCGTGAATGGCAGACGTTTCCATGTTCATGGCCGCGATTATAGCACATCCGCCGAAACGGTAGCGATGTTCACACGCCAGGCGCCAAAAACTCTGTTACAATGACTGCGCAACCATAGACGCCAAAGCGGCCCGTATTCCTTACCCAATCCTGAACAAGCGGGACTTGAATCGGCAGGGCAAGGGTACGCTCCATGATTTTCGTGGACGAGAACGATACGGCATCTTGGCCTGCGGGCCGCTAATTCAGCCATAAGGTGAAAAAAAATGCGCAATTCGGATCCCTTTTCCGATCTGATCCGGTCTATTGAGGAAAACCTTCAACGTGAAGGAGATGATTGGATTCCACCCGACGACGAAAATCCCCGCCGCGGCGGAGGTGATGATGGTGGCGGTGGCGGGGGCCAGGAGATCAACCCGCGCCGCTGGCTTTGGTGGTTGATCCCGCTGGTGATCATCTTCTTCTTCAATCGGATTCTGGGCTTCTTTACGGATTACGTCTGGTTTGACAGCCTGGGACTCGCTGCGGTCTTTCAGACCCGGGTCTTTGCCTCGCTCGTGCTCTTTTTTGTCGGCGCCCTGATTTTCTGGCTCTTCCTGGCCATTAATGTCTGGTTGGCTCGACGGATCGAGCCGGTCGGTCTTGCCGGCACCCCGGTCCAGCAGGTGATCGACGCCTTTGGCGTGCGGCTCACGCCTACCATCCTGCTCGTCGGCGCGATATTTGCCTTCTTCATGGGGCTCTCCCTGTCGGCCATGTGGGAGGAAGTGCTGCTCTATCTCAATCAAACCGATTTTAACCTGGTCGATCCAATATTCAGCCAGGATGTCAGCTTCTTCATCTTCACGCTGCCTATCTGGCAGGCCATCCGCGGCTGGCTGTTGACCACGGTCATCATGACATTGCTTGCGGTGCTGTTGGTCTACGGCGTCGGCTGGCGTGGCTGGAACGTCCGCACGACTGTTCTCGCCCATTTGAGCATCCTCGGGGCCCTGATTCTGCTCCTGATCGCCTGGCAGTACCGACTCAATGCCTATGAACTGGTCTACAGCCCGCGCGGTGCGGTTTTCGGGGCCGGCTACACGGACGTCCGCGCACAACTGCCCGCCTACAATATCCTGAGCATCATCACGCTGGTAACGGCGATACTCGTGGTCGTAACGGCCTTCTTGCGCCGGGCTTGGCGCGCCATCGTCGTCTTGCTCGTGATTTGGCTCGGCGTTGCCGTTCTCTTCGGCAATGTCTACCCGGGCTTTGTGCAGCGCTTCCAGGTTAGCCCGAACGAACTGAATTTGGAACGACAGTACATCGCCGACAACATTGAGTTTACGCGTTTGGCTTTCGATATTGACGATATCGAAGTGCTTCCCTACGATGCATCCGAGCGCCTCACGCCCGAGGCGCTACTGACGGAACCGGAAACTGTGCGCAATATTCGTCTCTGGGACTATCGGCCGCTGCTTCAGACCTATAATCAGATTCAGGCCCTGCGTCAGTACTATCAATTCAACGACATCGACATTGACCGCTACCAGATTGACGGTGAAACACGCCAGGTCATGCTGGCGGCCCGGGAGTTGGTCTCCGAGCGACTTAATGAAAATGCCCAGACCTGGGTAAACCAGCGGCTGGTCTACACCCATGGTTACGGCGTGGCCGCTTCGCCCGTAGCCCAGGTGACCCGGGACGGGCTGCCGGAATTTTACCTCAAGGATCTGCCGCCCCAGGGCGTAATCGAAGTCACCCGGCCGCAGATCTATTTCGGTGAGCGCACGGACAGCTACGTCATCGGCCGCACCAACGAACCCGAATTTGACTACCCGCGCGGCGACGGTAATGTCACGACCCGTTTTGACGCCGACACGGGCATCAACATGAGCCTGTGGAACCGGATTCTCTTCGCCCTGCGTTTCGCCGACATCAACATCTTGCTAAACCAGGACATCAACCCGGACAGCCAGCTGCTCTGGCGGCGGATGATTACGGAGCGGATTGGCGAGGTCGCGCCCTTCCTGAGCTACGATTCTGATCCCTATATCGTCATCAACAGTCAGGGCGAGCTGTTCTGGATTCTGGATGCCTATACGATCAGCAATCGCTTTCCGTACAGCGAGCCGTACGGCGGCATCAATTACATCCGCAATCCGGTAAAGGTTGTGACCAATGCCTATGACGGCTCCATGGCCTTCTATATGATCGATCCGGAAGAACCCATTGTTGCCGCGTATGCCAGAATCTTTCCCGACCTATTCCGATCTTTTGACGAGATGCCCGAAGATCTGAAGGACAACATCCGCTATCCCAACGATCTCTTTTCCGTACAGGCCGAGGTCTACCGGACCTATCATATGACCGACGTTACCGAGTTCTACAATAAGGAAGACGTCTGGGCATGGCCGTCCGAGATATTTGATAATGAGCCCGTGCGCATGGAGCCCTACTACGTGCTCATGTCCTTGCCGGACAGCGAAGATCTGGATTTTATCCAGATTCTGCCCTTTACGCCGGCCAATCGTGAGAATATGATCGCCTGGTTTGCCGCCCAGAATGATCCGGACAAGTACGGTGAGAAGATCGTCTACGAATTCGGTAAGGACGCCCTCTTCTTCGGCCCCCAGCAGATCGAGGCCCGGATCGATCAGGATCCCACTATCAGCGCCCAGCTGAGCCTCTGGAATCAGCAGGGCAGCAATGTAATCCGCGGCAATCTCCTGGTGATTCCCGTGGCCGACAGCCTGCTCTATGTGGAGCCACTCTATCTCCAGGCCGCATCGGGCAACATTCCTGAGCTCCAGCGGGTGATCGTGGCCACGGCCGATCAGGTCGTCATGGCTGAGGATCTCGGGCTTGCGCTGGCCGAACTCTTCGGGGCCGATCTGATTGCCGAGGCAGGACTTGAGGAGTTGATGACGACCGGCGCGACGCTGCCGGCTTCCACCGGTTCAGGCGCGGTTTCCGGTGCCGCCGCGGGCGCAGACGGGGCGAACCTGGCTACCATCTCGATTGAGGAATTGATCATACTTGCCAATGAGCAGTATATCGATGCCCAGGAATCTCTGCGTGACGGAGACTGGGCCGACTATGGCACGCAGATGGATGCGTTACAGGCATCCCTGGAGCGACTCGTGGAATTGACCGGCGTTCAGCTGCAGCCGGCCCTTCCCGCGGAGGGGGATGTGCCCGTCGAAGGGGAAGCCACGCCCGAATCCGCACCGGCCGATACCGGTTCCGGCGGCTAATGCAGGCCCGGCGTCGAGTGTTCCTTGCGCGTAGCCCGGCGAGGATGACTCGGCGCAAAGATTCTTAGCAATTTCTTAGCCCCGGTTTATGCAGGTTTAAACCGGGGCAGGCATAATCTTCGTCATGCGTCTCCATCTGACACATCCGTCGGATGGAAACAAGGTCTGTTTACTCATCTGCGCTGTTGGTCGGTTCGTCTGCCCTGTGGGCAGCGTTTCCGCCGGCGGTCATTGAAATAGCTTTGAGGAGTTTGCTTGTATGTTGGAAAGATCAAATCAATCAACGTCTGAACGGCCATTGACCCGTGGCAGTGGCCTCCGTCTCCGGATGGGCATTGCGGTCACTGCGCTGCTGTTGCTTCTCCTTGGCGCGGCGGGCGGTTCGATGCTGGTACAGCAGAGCGCTCGTGCGCAGGACGGCGGCCTGCTACAACTCGTGTCCCTCTACGAAGACCAGAACGCCCTGGCCGACCTCTATGACATGGTCTCGCCTTCGGTCGTCAATATCCGCGTGGTGAATGGCGGTTCGGCGAATATGACCCCTTTCGGCCTGCCCGAGATGCCGGATGGCGGTCAGGGTTCGGGCTTCATCTATGACAATGAAGGCCATATTGTCACCAACAACCACGTGGTCGAAGATGCCACGGAAATCACCGTTTTGTTCAACAATGGTTTCTGGGCGGATGCAGAACTGGTCGCGGCCGATCCCCAGGCCGACCTGGCCGTGATCAAAGTCACGCCGCCCGCGAATTTTGACTGGCGGCCCTTGCCGTTGGCCAGCGATGATACGCTGCGCGTCGGTCATGCCGTCATTGCCATTGGCAACCCTTTCGGTCTGGATGGAACCATGACTACGGGTATTGTGAGCGCACTGGATCGGGGACTGCCCGTCGGTGAAATGGGCTCAGCCCGCTACACCCTGCCGGAAGTAGTCCAGACCGATGCAGCTATCAACCCGGGCAATTCGGGCGGCCCGCTGCTGAACTTGGATGGGGAAGTGGTGGGCGTGAATTTCGCCATTGAGTCGCCGGTGCGGGGCAATTCCGGCGTCGGCTTCGCGATTCCGGTCTCCATCGTCGAACGCGTGGTGCCTTCACTCATTGAGAACGGCCGTTTCGAGTACGCCTATCTCGGCCTGAGCGGTCAGAGCATTTCGCCCGAACTGGCCGAGGCCCTGGAATTGCCGGACAATACGCTGGGCATCTATGTCTCCAGCGTGGTCGCCGGTGGACCCTCCGCCGCGGCCGGCCTCCAGGGGGCTGATGCGGAAGTGACGTCAGATGACGGTTTGGAGATTCCGGCTGGCGGTGACATCGTGATTGCCATCGACGGCGAACCCGTGCGCCGCTTCGAGGATCTCGTCGGCTATCTGGTCACCGAAACCATGCCCGGTCAGACCGTAACCCTGACCGTCGTTCGGGACGGCGAGACCCAGGCGATCGATGTCGAACTGGGCCAGCGACCGACCAGTAGCGCTGCGCTTCAGCCCCAGCAGGCCGGAGAAGTGAATGCCCGGGAGGCAATCCAAATCGCCATTGATGCGGTTGAAGGTGACGGCTTGCTCGAAGGCGAGATTGTCGAAAAGGTCGCCACGCCCGATACTCTGGAAGGGGTCGACGTCTGGCGCGTGGAACTGAGCACCGAATCCGACACTGCCGTCGTTCTCGTCGATAAGGCTACCGGCGAAGTCCTGGAGATGGCCATCCGCTAAGGGTCGTCGCGGGAACGCACGCCGCGATTCCCAGTTCACCCATAGATCAAAGCGGGAGGCACAAATCGTGCCTCCCGCTTCATTATTCCAGCCCTACAACTCCATCTACTCCCTACTCACCCGCATCAGAAAGCCCCGCACCGCCCGCGCCAGCCGCGCCGGCTGGTCCCAGTGTACGCCGTGGCCGGCGTCCTGGATGAATTGCACCCTAGCATCCGGGATGCGCGCGCTCAGGGCCATGACGTCCTCGGGGCGGTTGTTCTTCTCCGTCGCACCGTTGATCAGCAGGACGGGGCACTGGATGTTGGCCGCTTCGACCATGCAGATGTTGCCGCCCGCGGCATAGATGGCCCGGGCCGCCCGGGCCCAGCCCTGGGGCATGGCTGTTACCTGCTCTGGGCCGTGTTGCTCTGCGATCTCGCGCGCCCAATCCGGATGAGCCGCCGCCCACCCCTCCGGCTCAAGCCAGGGCGTCACCCCATCAACCATGGGCTTGGAGATCACGCCCGACACGCCCCAGGCGATAACGCTGCGCACCAGGTCGGGACGGTTAGCCGCCAGCAAGAGCGCGCTCTCTGCGCCATCGCTGAAGCCGAGCACGTGGGCTGGGCCGCAAGCGAGGACATCCAGCAGCGCGGCTGCGTCATCCGCGTCCCGTTGATAAAAATAGGGTGGAAAGTCGCGCAGGGGCGGTTGGCTGTGACCGTATCCGCGCAAGTCGGGGGCGATGACGCGATAGTCCTGCGCCAGATCCTCCAGGAGTGCTGCGAAATGGGTGAGGGCCGTGCCCGTAAATCCGTGCAGCAGGAGGAGGGGGTCACCCATGCCCTGATCGATATGGGCCAGGGTTATACCCGTACCCACGGCCTGTTTTCGATAAGCTGGCGTCTCGATCACGATGTTCCTCTCAGGACATGGCGCCCAGGTGGTTCCACAGCTCGTCGCTCACCTGCTCGCCGATCAGATAGCGCCGCTCGCCGTCGACGCCCGTGCCCGTAATCACGTATTGACCGGGGCTACTGCCCACATAGTGCTCGAAGATCCGGTCGGAAGCGTCGCGCCAGGCGATGGCCGCATCCAGATCATTCCGCTGCATGCCGGTCCAGTCGGCCGGCACCTCGAAAGCGACAATGGCTGCATCCTGGGCAAAGTCGATGTCGGCCCAGCCGCGATTAACCCGGGGAATCTCGTCACGTTGACTCAGATCGAGCACCTGGGCCCGTGAATCATGGAGCGGCACGTCCTGGACATGTTTGCTCCCGACCAACCATGTGATGGCGAACCGGGAGGCGTGGACGCGGTTTAGTTCGTTGCGAAATGGGTAGAGATCCGGGTAGAAGTTGAAGGCGATGGCCCGCAGCAGCCCGAAATTGAGCGCGGCGTTGGGATACTGCAGCGGATCGACGGTCCAGTGCACGATGCCGATGCCCTGGGCCCAAGCCGCGGCTGCCTGGCTGCGCTTCAGCAGGTTGCCGATGCGCATGCCGCGAAAATCGGTCAGCACGCCCATGGTCTGCGATTCCAGCCGTGTCGCGCCGTTGAAGCGGTCATACCAGTCGGCCGGTAACTCGGGTCCTTCGTGCTTGATGAAACCGAAGAGGAAGCCGGCCAGCATTCCGTCGACCCGAGCCACCAGCGAAGTCCCGATGCCGAAGTCGAGACTGTGAATATCGCTGGGATAGAGAAATTCGGGCGGGTTTCCCCAGATTGTCTGCTGGATGAAGCGGATCTGCTGGGCCTCGGTGGCATCCGGGCGGCCGATGTCCAGCAGCCCGATCTGCTCGTGAGAAGGGGCATAGCGATGCTCTGCCAGCGGATCGTAGAAGGCAACCTCCGGCAGCCCCGGCAAGCGCGCGCGGACGGCGTCGACGATCGCCGCAGGCGTGGCCGCGCTGCCCAACGTGATGCGTCCCCCGGTGAGCGGGTGGTAGCGGAGCGTATAGGCGCGCGCATTCGTTGCGGCCGCCAGGCGGGGGAAAAGGAAGCCCAAGCCGACGCGTCGCCTCCGCTCTTCGACAACGACAAGGAATCCCCCCAACCGGGGCAATACCACGGCCAGAAAATGATAGGGGAAGAGCGTTGCATTGTCCGGCGCGCGCAAGTCAATGCCCATGCGCTCGATTTCGGCATTCCAATGGGGGTGATCGTGTGGAATGAGCGTAACGTTCATGGTTATGGCCGGTCGTAAAGGTTCATTCCCCGAACAGCGGCGCAATATCGGTCAGCAGTGTGTCGCGCACAGATGCGAAAGCACTCGCTCGTCGGTCGGAAACGCTATTTGTTCGGGCAGTGCATCCAGTAAGAAGTAGCTTACCAGGTCGAGGTCGTCCCCTGCGCGCAATCGGCCGCCAATGACGCTGCCGTAGAACCAGATGCCTACGGTGGGTTGGGCCGGGTTGTGAAAGTTCGAGTGGACGGCGGCAATTTCGCCCAGATGCACGGTAAGACCGGTCTCCTCCGCAAATTCACGCACGGCCGCGTCTCGAACGTCTTCATCATGTTCCACGTGCCCGCAAGGAATGCACCATTGCCCCGCAAAAGAACTCTCCGGCCCTCGACGGCCCAGCAGAATTCGCTTGCCGTCGAGGAGGACAACGGCCACGCCGACGGTAGGATTGCGATAGTGAATGAAGTTACAGGCCGGGCACATGGCCCGTTCCCGGTCGCCGATGACCGTAAGTACCAGGGGCGTGGCGCAGTGCGGGCAGTAGCGGTAGTTCATGCAGGCCGGGACTGGCGTACGGCGTAGAGGACGATGCTACCGGCCACGGCGGCATTGAGGCTGTCGATCGTGCCGAACATGGGCAGCCGGACCAAGAAATCGCATTTCTCCCGCGTTAACCGGCTCAGGCCTTTGCCTTCGCTGCCGACCACCACGGCCAGCGCGCCGCTCAAATCTGCCTGCGCCAGCGAGGGCACGCCCGGGTCGCCGTCGAGTCCCGCAACCCAGACCTGCGCCTGCTGAAGATCCTCGATGGTCCGGTTCAGGTTGGTGACTTGCGCTACCAGGAGATGCTCTACCGCGCCGGCGCTGGCATTGCTGACTGCCGGCGTGATGGATGCCGCGCGCCGGTTGGGCATGATGATGCCGTGAACGCCCATGGCCTCCGCGGTCCGCATGAGGGTACCCAGATTCTGGGGATCCTGCAGGTGATCCAATAGCAGTAGAAAGGG
>CAYZLP010000002.1:0-7193 GCA_964478635.1 uncultured Caldilineaceae bacterium | reverse complement strand
TCGGCCAGGGCCCATTGTTTGGCCGTGCGCAGGTCCGTCCGCACCTTGACCAGCAGGTCGATAAAGGGCCGGGCGGCAACGTTCTGACCGGCCGTGTCGGCGGTCACGGCCAGGGTGATGCCCAGGACGCCGGCCAATTCGCGCAGGGTACGTTGGGCGGCATCGAAGAAGGGACCGCCGACGCCGGCATCACGCCCCGTGTTGATGGCCCGGACCAGGTCAAAGAGGGCGGCAAGTGCGCTGCTGCTGTTGAAGTCATCATCCAATGCCTCGATAAACGCGGCGCGCGCGTTTTCGGTGGCCTGGCGCAAGATATCGGTTGCTTCGCCGGTCGTTGCGTCACCTGTAGCCGGCCGCAGCGCCGAATGGAGGCGGGTCAGGCTGCGTTCTGCGCCGTCCAACGCCTCGGACGTAAACATGACCGGCTTCCGATAGTGGCCGGAGAAAATCAACAGGCGCAGCACATCCGGGTGACGCTGTTGCAGAAATTCGTCCACTGTGATGAGGTTGCCCAGAGACTTGCTCATCTTTTCGCCGGCCAGTTGGAGCATGCCGTTGTGCATCCAGTAGCGGGCGAAGGGTTTTTCGGTCAAGCTCTCGCTTTGGGCAATTTCGTTCTCGTGATGGGGGAAGATGAGATCGTTGCCGCCGCCGTGAATGTCGATGGTTTCGCCCAGGTGGTGCAAGCACATGCTCGTGCATTCGATGTGCCAGCCAGGTCGTCCCGGTCCCCATGGGCTTTCCCAGAAAGGCTCGCCCGGCTTGGCCGATTTCCAGAGCGCGAAATCGCCGGAGAATTCCTTACGCTCGTCCTCTTCCAACCGGGTGCCGGTTTGGCCGCCCTCCAGTGAACGACGGCTCAACTTGCCGTAGTCTTCGTCGGCCTTCACCCGGAAGTAGACATCGCCGTCGATCTCGTATGCGTACCCCTTTTCGCCCAGGGCCTGGATATCCTGAATAATGTTCCCAATTTCGTGGCTGACCCGGGGGTAGACATCGGCCGGCAAGACGTTGAGGTCGTCAAGGTGACGCAAGTATTCTGCGGCATAAAAATCGGCCAATTGGATGGCATCCTGGCCCGTTTCGTTGGCCCGGCGGATGATCTTGTCATCGACGTCAGTGAAGTTGGTGGCATAGAATACTTCATAACCGCGGAAGATGAGATAGCGGCGTACCATGTCGAAGACCACGGCCGCCATGGCATGGCCAACATGGGCGTCGGCATAAACCGTCGGACCGCAGACGTACATGCGCACCTTGCCCGGTTCCACCGGCATGAATGCTTCTTTCTGACGGGTTAGGGTGTTGTAAATTTGAAGGGCCATGATTGCTAACTATCGTTGGCGGCGGGTGCGGATCATCCCCGCGCGTGAATGGAACAGAATCGGTATCATCGTATAGCAAAGCGCAATTTCGGGCAAAGCGCCGGGAACTATGGTTTCGCAACCAGCGGCACATAGTGGAGCAATACGCTCAAATAGGGCGCCTTGCCGGCCAAGGCTTCGGCCTCGGCCAAGAGGGCCGCTTCGTCGGGGTCGCTAGCGGTGCCGAGCAGGCGCAACAGCTCGGCCCCCGCGCCCAGCACGGCGCCTGCGCCGTACGGTTCGCTGGAGGTCGGATCGAATTCCCTCGGCTCCTCGCCGATCGGCTGGACAAAATCGACCTGGCCGTCATCGCCAATAGTGGTTAAGAGCCCATTCCAGCCCCTTTCGATGGCGGGCAGGTAGGTCTCCGCATCCAGAATGCCCTGCCGCACGCCCCAAGCCAGACCGAACAGGAAGAGCCCGCTACCACTCGCCTCACCCATCGGCACGTGTTCCGGATCGTGGAGGCTCGGCCGCCACAAGCCGTCCGGCTGCTGGGCGGCGAGGATCGCGCTGCTCATTTCCCGGTAGAGGCCGAGATAGAAATCGCGGCCTTCCGCCACGCCCGGCTCCTCGTCCAGGATTTCGGCCAGTCCGGCATAGACCCAGCCGTTGCCGCGACTCCAGAAAACCTTGGCACCATTGGGGGTCCGCCGGTCGATGAAGCGGGCGTCACGGTAGAAGAGCCGCGCGGCCGGATCGTAGAGTGCCGCATGGGTGGCCACAAACTCGCTGTAGGCCAGGTCGAGATAGCGTGAGTCGTCCGCCGCTGCAGCCAGATGCACTAGCGTCGGCGGCGCCATGTAGAGGGCATCCGCCCAGGACCAACCAAGGCCGGTCGGACGATTTGCCAAGATATCCTCGAAATGATCGTCGAAGCGCGTCAGAATGGCGGGATTGCGCACCGGATCCATGAGATAGATGCGCAGCCATGCGTGGCCCACTGCGTGGCTGTCGGCATCGCCCAGGCTATTGCCCGGGGAATAATCGACGCGTTGCCCGGCGCGGATCACAGCGGCCAGGTAGGTCGGGTCGTCTGTGACCAGGGACGCATCAATCAACCCGTCGTAAAGGGGCGCCATGGTCCAGTGACCGGGAGGGTAATGGACTGTGTGCTCCATCTGCCATCGCGCGACCTGGCGGATTGTCTGCTCGATCTGGACCGGATCCGGTGCCGCCGAGAGTGGCTCCGGCCGGTTTGCATGACCATGGACAGACGCAGCCGACCCGGGAATGAGCGACAGAAGGATGAGGGCCGCCGACATGACAATAGAGATTGACAGTCGCGTGGCGCCTTGCCAGAAAGCTGCTGGGAAGAATCTGTCGTCCTGGCATGATACGCGACGCACCAGTTGTGCTGCAGAAAAATCGATGCCGGGTCTCACCTTCACCGTCCTATCAGGCGTGGTTCGGCACTGCGAAGATTAGACGACCGGCATTGGTCTGGAGTACTTTGGTGACCTGGACCAACACCTCCTGGTCGATGAACTGTCGCCCATTTTCCACGACGACCATGGTTCCGTCTTCCAGGTAGCCGACGCCCTGGTTGATTTCTTTCCCTTCCTGGATGATCTTGAGGGGCATCTCTTCGCCCGGCAACAGGATCGATTTTACGGCATTGGCCAGTTCGTTGATGTTGAGAATCTGCACGCCCTGCAGTTGGGCAACCCGATTTAGATTATAGTCGTTGGTCACGACGGCCGCATGCTTTTCCAGGGCTAACCGGATGAGCTTGTCGTCTACCTGCTGAGCGTCAAGCGGGTCGTCCTCGATGAATTCGATTGCGACATTGGGGATGTTCTGCAATTGATCGAGGATTTCCAACCCCCGGCGCCCCCGGTTGCGGCGGAGGGCATCCGGCGAATCGGCGATATACTGCAACTCATTGAGCACGAAGCGGGGTACCTCCAGCTTGCCCATGAGGAAGCCCGTGTCGGCGATATCGGCGATGCGGCCGTCAATGATGACGCTCGTGTCGAGCAAGAGGACGGCATCGGACCGATTTGTCTCCACACTCGGTGCGTGTGGTTCCGCTGTCAGATTGATGCCGAACATCCGGTAGAAGTCATTTTGCCGCATGACCATGACGGCAATCCCAAGGTAGGCAAAGATGACGGCGGCCACGAAGGGCAAAATGGAGCCAAAAGGCGGCGGCAGGCGCGAAATCGGATAGGAGATCAGGGCAGCAATCAGCAGACCGCCGGCGAGACCGATTGTGCCGGCGACCAGGTCGGGCATGGGAATGCCGCGCAGGGCATTACGGGCTGCCTTGGCCGGCGCAATGACGAGCCATGGCGATAGCAGAAAACCCAGGAGGGCGCCGCCCAATGTGCTGGCCCAGATGACAAGGGCCGACTGACTGGTGAGATCGAACGAGCCCTCGAAAGCGATGGCGAGTTCGTAGCCGACGAAGCCGTAGATTAGGGCTCCGATCAACCGGAACAACAGGCGAAATTGCATGGTGAATTTCTCCACTAGTGCTCGGGATAAATGCAGAATAACTCACGGCGATAGCCGGCAGCCACGGCTGAGCACGCCTGCGGCTGCGTCGACCTAAGATATTGACGCATAAAGACGCCCAGAAGATTCTTATGCTTGCAAAGTCAGAGTTTGTGTCTGGCATTTTCTTGGTGATTTCGACGGCAATTGGTTGCCTCGGCACTTGACATGGGGCCATTGTGCCATGAAAATTAATCGAATTCAGTATCGCTATCTACGATTAGGATCCAAAACGTGAGAAAACAGCCGAGTATGTTGGGGGTCTTTGCCCATCCGGATGACGAGAGTTTTGGCCCCGGCGGTACACTGGCGCGCTATGCCCGCCAAGGGGCAAATGTCGACGTAATCATCGCCACGGACGGCATCGCCGGTTCCGTCGTCGCCGATACGAAGTTGGGCGATCATGATTCCCTCGCCCAGGTGCGGTCGGCGGAGTTGGCTAATGCGGCGATTGCCCTCGGCGTGCGCTCGATCTGGTCTCTGCCCTACCGCGACAGCGGCATGCGTGGCACTAGTGACAACGACCATCCCGACGCCCTCATTCGCCAGCCCGTGCAGCACACGGTGGCTGAGATTCTGGAATACGTTCGGCGCCTGCAGCCCGACGTGATTCTCACCCACGATCCGTTTGGCGGATACGGTCATCCCGACCATGTGCGGGTCTGTGAAGCGACGACCGCGGCTTTCTACCTGGCTCGGGCAGAATATGGGGCGCAAAGCAACCCCTCCCGCTGGCAGGGCCCGCAAAAGCTCTATTACACGGCATTGGACAAACGCTGGTTGCGCTGGATTGTGCGTGCGCTCCCGCTCTTCGGTCAGGATCCGACGGCCGTCGGCCGCAATCGGGACATCGATCTGGTGGAAATCAGCCGCTGGGAGACGCCGGTCCACGCCAAGGTAGATGTTAGCGCCTATCTTCCCCAGAAGCATGCTGCCAGCCAGGCCCATGCCAGCCAGTTCGACGGTGGCGCCTTCTTCCTGCGCGTGTTGCCCGAGGCGGTCCGCGACCGGCTCATGGCCCATGAGCGCTTCACCCGGGTCTTTCCCGCACCCAATGGGCGACTGGAAGCCGATCTCTTCGCGGGGCTTTGATCCAACGCCAGTAACAACGTCCGCGGCACGGTCCACAAGACTTTTCGTTAGTCAGCGTGAGGCCTGGACCGTGCCTATTGACAAGGTGTGTCCGGGAACCCTTGGGGAAGATCGTTTTAAACCAAAGATTGTACGCGATCACAATCTGCGTAAGTCGGGGCATCCTTGCTCGACCCACCGGCAGCGACCGATTACGAAAGTCGTGATCGCGTTGAGGTTGCGATTTAGGCACAGATCGAGGGACACGAGCGGGCCATCCCTGCGACGAATGCGGTTCCGTTTGTGAACCGTGAAACGCGCTTGGGGCGTCCCGTTTGCCTCGCCTCCATTTGAGCGGTACACTGGCACCTAAACTGACAGCTCCATGAAAAGATGACTGTTGATGCCGGTGACAGTCACTGCTACGGCGGCACCGGGTCAAGAACGAGTCGTTCCGCCAGTGACAGCCATCTTGAGCAAAGTCGTGATCTCGTAGAACCTTCAGTTTATTACGTTGCCTCCGAAAAATCACGGCGGGAATTCAATTCCTCTATCACTGGTTGAAAGTACCGATTCATTTCCGCCTGGATTATCAGGAGCGCTCGTGCCCGAACAGCATGAGCACACGCTTGTTTTGCCATGGAAATTGCCGAGAAACTCTATATCGGCGATGTCGTCGAGATGCGAAAAACCCACCCTTGTGGCGGCGCCCGCTGGGTCATTGACCGGGTCGGCGCAGATATCGGCTTGGTCTGCCAAACGTGCGGCCGGCGGGTGCTCCTGCCGCGACGAAAGTTTGCCCGAGGGGCCAAGCGCTTCATCGCGCGTGGACCGGACTATGACCCAGCGGCGCCCGCCTCCGGCGACCGACAGAAGAAAGATGAGGATACTGCATGAAGTTGGCGGAGTTGGTCAGGTATCTGGACGGATACCTGCATATTTCCGAAATCAAGGACTACGGTCCTCAAGGGCTGCAAATCGAGGGTCGGGAAGAGATTGCCCGCATCGTCGGCACAGTGGATGCCCAGTTGCCGTGCGTTGAAGCCGCAATCGAGCGCAGGGCCGATATGCTGCTCGTGCACCACGGCATATTCTGGGGCGGCCCCAAACGAATTGTGGGCAGCTACGGCCGCCTCCTGCGCACCTATCTGGACAACGGCATCAACCTCTATGCCGCACACCTGGCATTGGACGCCCATCCTGCGGTCGGCAACAATGCGGAACTGGCCCGGCGCCTGGGGTTGGAGATCGTCGACTGGTGGGCCGATATCAACGGCGTTAAGCTGGCCGCCATGACCGAGGCGCCCAGCGGCACGAAACTCGACTACCTGGTCAATCATTTTGAGCAATCAGTTGGACCGGTCAAAACGGTTTTGCCCCATGGACCCCGCATTGTCCATCGAGTGGGCATCCTCAGCGGCGCGGGCGCCGGCCATATTGAGGCGGCGGCGGCCCTGGGCTGCGATACCTTCATTACCGGCGAGACGAGCCATGCCCAGTACTATGACGCCATGAATGCAGGCATTAACGTGATTTACGGCGGCCACTACACGACCGAGACCGTAGGCGTGCAAGCCTTGGGTCAACATCTGACCGACCAATTCGGCTTGAGCTTTGAGTTTGTTGACTTGCCCACCGGCATGTAGCGCAAATTGTCTATTGCGACAAGCTGGAAATGCTATTGCGACAAGCTGGAAAAGAGAGCGCAAAAAAATCGCCGGGTGGCGCTCCACGGAGCGCCATCCGGCGTACCATTCCGGGATAGACAGACAAGGATTTACCCCTCGGTCACCGGCTCAAGCCCCGTATGTTGGGCGATCAGGCCCACTACTTCACCCGATTCTGCGTGACGTCCGAGCCCTTTTTTACTGAAGATGAGTTCATCATCGACGACGACCTCAAAACGGCCGCCTCCAGAAGGCAACATGGTAAGCGATTCAATATTATAGCGAAACTTGTCGAGCAGTTCTGCCGCCAGACCGGCGGCGCGTGGCGTGTAGTTTCACTGTACGCAATATTCGATACTGAGGCGATGCTTATTCATCGCATGCTCCTTTCGGCTGTTGTCGCGTTTGACAGGTTGGGTACACGAAAAGTGCCGATTACCATTATTGCATGCCGTCGCTAAGCGCACTGTAAGACTGATCCGCCGGATGTGGTATAGGAGACCGCTGCGATCAGGGGGCGCACCGGAGGCTGGCGACGCAGGTTCCCCGCCGCAGCGGCGAGGGTGAACCGAAAGGGAACCAGGCAGGGCGC
>CAYZLP010000001.1:7588-28935 GCA_964478635.1 uncultured Caldilineaceae bacterium | reverse complement strand
GGAGATATTCTGCAATTCGATTAATGGCGCCATTGAATAATCCTTGCCATAACACAGGCCGTAGAGACGTTGCAATACGGAGACGTTGCAACGTCTCTACGCGAACGATTACCGGATTTGTTGCTCGACCAGGGGTGCGAGTTGCTCCACGTTCTCCGCATGGGCGAAACCGGAACCAGTGTCGATATGCAGACCGGCAAAGCCATACAGCTCCGTCATGCAAATCTGCAGGATGGGCAGATAGCCCTGGAGGAAGGGCTGCTGGTCCAGCACCAGGTCGGTCCAGTTGCCGCGAATGGCTTCCAGCGTCGCCGGCGAGAGATCGAAGCCGGCTGCATAGATGTCGTCCGGGCCCTTGCCCGCGGCCTTCAGATAGGTCTCGAACGTCGCGGTTAGCGCGCCGTGATCGGTCACGATCAGCTTCACGTCGGGATTGGACGAGACGTAGCCCGTGAAGGTCGGCGTACCTGCCGGCGCATCCGCATTGGTCGTCGCGTCAATCTCGATGTAGTCGACCGTCATGCCCGCTTCTTCCAGTGCATCGATGACGCCCTGGGTGCGCAGGCCCCGGGTCGGCTGGGAGACGAGACCCCAGACCATGGCCCGGTCACCCGCGGCCAGGCCCGAACGATTGAAGGCTTCTTCACCCAGCGCGTAGCCCGATGCATAGAGCTCTTGACCCACATAGCCGAAGCCGTCGCCCTTGTAGCGCGCTTCCAGCCGATCCAGCGTGGTATTCTGGCTGGTGACGATAATGCCGTTGGCCCGAGCGTCGTCGATGACTGATTCAAAAGCGTCATCACCGGGGTGGCCCATGACGGCAATCCCGTCCGGATTGGTGGCGGCCACTTCCTGGAACTGCCGCACCATCTGTTCCGGATCCCAATTCGAGAAGACATATTCCACCGTGGGACCGAGGTCTTCCTCCGCCGCCAACGCGCCGTTGTAGACGACCGTTGCGAAGGGGCCGCCGGGGGGGCCGCCGGGGAAGAAGACGATGCGCACGCCCTCGCAGCGTTTTGCTGCCGCTGCATCGCCGGCCGGGGCCGCGCCCTCCGGCGCCACGGGCGCAACACAGCCCGCCACCAGCAGGGCGAGGATGGTCACCATGCCCAACACGAACATTGACTTGGAGAGTCTCATCTTGCCTCCTTCAGCGTGTGAAATGGTTTTGATGGACGAACCTGCATACGGACAGCGCGCGGTCGGCCGTCTCAGTCTCCCTTGACGGCGCCCGCGGTTAACCCCTCGACGAGACGGTTCTGGACGAAGGAAAAGAGAATGATAGTGGGCACAATGGTCAAGACAACGGCCGCAGCAAGCTGGCCCCACCGAACCAGAAGAGCAGCCGACAGGCGAGATATGACGAGCGTCACGGTGGCCGTGCGCTGGCTCTGGCTGATGACCGAGACGATCAGGTAATCACCCCAAGAGACGACGAAGGAGAAGAAGGCAGCTACCGCGATGCCTGGGGCGGCAATGGGCAATACTACGTAGAGCAAACGCTGAAAAATGTTGCAGCCGTCAATGCTGGCGGAATCATCGATCTCCCGGGGGACGCTGTCAAAGTATCCTGTCAGCATCCAGATTTGGAAGGGAAGAACCAAGATCATTTGCCCCAGCACAACGCCGATCACAGTATCCAACATGCGTAGGTTAAAAATGATTAGATACATGGGGATCAGCATCAACACCTGGGGAAACATCTGGGTCGAAAAGACGCCGGTCAGCAGGGCGTTCCTACCGCGGATGTCGTAGCGGCTGAGCCCGTAGGCGGCCAGAATCGAGCAGAACAGCGAGAGCGCAGTGACCACAATGGCGATTTGAAAAGAGTTCAGAAAATAGCGTGGGTAGTCGGTGACCGACAGGATGTTGGCGTAGTTCTCCAGCGTCAGTTCGTTCAGAGGAGTCGTGAAGCGCTTGCTGAAGATGGCGGTCTGCGTGCGAAAGGAAGTGTAAATAATCCACAACATGGGCACGATAAAGAAGAAGGTAGAGATCAGCAGCACCAAATAGGAGAGGACGGCCGACAGCAGTTTGCCCCGGGATGTTGTACCCACGATTTATTCACCCGTTCTCGGATCGAAAAGACGGACATAGACGACGAAGTAGATCAATAGGATCGCCAGCATCACGGCGCCGATTGCTGCAGCGTAGCCAATGGTATAGCTGCTCCAGCTCAAGCGATATACATAGACCGGCAGCACGTCCGTGCGGTTTATGGGCCCGCCGCCGGTGGCAAGGTAGACGAAGTCAAAATTGTTAAAAGTCCACAAGACGTGAATGGTTACCATCACGACGATCATGCTGCGGATGCCCGGCAGCGTGATATAGCGGAAGCGATCCAGGACATTGGCGCCATCCAATGCGGCAGCTTCATAGTAGCTCCGGGGAATGGCCTGCATCGCCGCTAAAAAGGCTACGCCGTAGAAAGGCACGTTTCGCCAGAGATGGAGCATGATGATGAAGGGCATGGCCATGGTCGGATCACCCAGCCAGTAGCGGGTCTGTTCCTCTAAGCCGACCAGCTCAAGCACCAAGTTGATCAGGCCGACGTCAGGCTGCGCCATGAATTTGAACATGATCACCGTGGCTGCTACCGGGATCACCCAACTGGCCATGATAACGCTCTTGAACAAGGTCATGCCCGGCAAGTCTTGTTTCATGGTTGCCGCCAGGATAATGCCCAGCACCAACTGCAGGAGGACGACGACGACCGTAAGCATAAGTGAGTGTCGGAACGAGAGCCAGAAGATGTCATCTGAGAGTATGCGGACAAAATTGTCCAACCCTACGAAATCATAGTCATCGCGCAAGAGATTCTGATTGGTGAAGGCCATGCGCAAGCCATCCAGAAGAGGGTAGATTGTGAACAATGCGATGACGGCCAGGCTCGGGGCCAAGAGGAGCAACCCTTTTTGTCTTTCTTTCATAAGCTGGTCATCCGGATGTCCGTGGAGGAAAGAGGAATTCAACTGCCACCGGCGCCGCAACCGCAGCTTGGACCCAATATGGCTGGTCCAAGCTGCGGGATGCTACGCTAGGCTACACTATCCATCGTACGGCGCCGAAATCAGGCAACCGAACTGTCGCCTAGAGCTCGCCGTTGGCATTCAGTTCATTCACCCGATCGAAGAGCCACTGGGCCGCTTCGGCCGGATCCATCTCGTCATAGATGACGGAGTTCACGGCCCGCAGATTCGCCTCGCTGACGGGACCCCAGTTGATGGGCGCCTGTGCGACTGCAATGGGCAGTTGATCGGCGAAACCCTGGAGCCAGACGCCGATATCGGTTTCTGTGAATTCAGGCATCTCCAGAGAATCGGTACGGGCAGGAATGCCGCCTGTATCAGAGAGCCAAAGTCCCATCTGATCGCGTGAGGTGATGAATTTGATCAGCTCCCAGGTTGCGTCCTTGTCTTCTGCATAGGAACTCATCATGATGGGCTTGACTTCTAGGTAGGTGGCCGGCGTGCCGCCTTCAGGGATAGGCAGCGCAGTGATGCCGGTGCGGTTTTCCAGGATATCCTTCTGCAGATCTCCCTCTTCCCGGCGTCCCCACAGCCACGGACCCATGGGCGCCATGGCCCATTGACCCTGGACGTAGCCCGGATCTTCAACCGGCCAGCCCGTCCCGCGCTGGTCGGGATCGGCCGCCGGGAATTCACCCGTGAACAGTTCGTCATAGAGACCGAGAACCTGCTCCAATTGCTCCACGGTGGCGTTGTAAGTTACGGTACCATCCTCGGCAACCGTGAACATGTTCTCGCCGCCGCTGACTTGATAGTACCAAGAGATGAACTCCTGGGCCGCGCGGGGGTCGCCGATTTCTGTGCACATGAAGATGCCATGGGTCTCGCCGCCGGTCATCTCTGTAATCGTGCGAGCGGCCGCCAGCATCTCGTCCCACGTAGTGGGAATCTCAAGACCGGCTTCTTCAAAGAGATCGATGCGATAGACCAACGCGCGGGCATTCGTGTTGTAGGGAATCCCGTAGAGTTGGCCGTTTATCCGCAGCGGTTCCAACGTGCTAGGAACGAACATGCCGGCGTCTTCCCAGCTCTCGAAGTAAGCGTCCAACGGCTCAATACTGCCCGCCTGGACATAGGCGGCAGTATCCTCTAGCAGGCCTTCGATGACGTCGGGCGTGCCGCTTTCCGCTTGGAGCAAGAAGCGTTCGCGCTGCTCGGTGTAGCCGCCCGGACCATAGAAGTTATCGACCTGGGCGTTGGGCAGCGCAGCCTGGACATTCTCCTCCCATTGGGCAACATAGGCAGGTGAAACCTCTTGCGTAACGAAGGGCATGTTCCAGAAGGTGAGTTCAACTGCATCACCTGTTCCCGCCCCGGCCCCTTCCGGAGAAGCCACGGGCACGGCGCAGCCGGCCAACAATAGGACCACGCCAAAGAGCAACGCAGTCACAAATAGACCCCGAATTCTTGCTTTCATACGATTTCCTCCTCTTAGACTGAAGACAATTTAGACTGAAGACAATCTGTTGACGATACCTAGGTAATGGCGGTTACGACAGGACTGTATGAAGCGCATTGCGGACAAAATCAGCGCGAGACTGTGCACGGCGCGCGGACAGGCATTCGTCGCTGTGATTTGGCAGACGCCACATCGACACGGTGACATGCGCCTGAAAAATGGACCGGACGACTGACTCGTATCATAGCGGTGAGATGCCCGAGGATGCCCCGATTGAATCCGGAGTCATTCGTAATGATTGACGAACACGAATTCGAGCAACGGCTGTGAAATTGTGCAGAGCACGGGGAGACTTTTGCCTATTGACAAGCGACGATTAAACGATTAAGATGCAAGTGTTAAAACGTTTTAATCGCCCATATCGTAACACAGGATTTTTGGCCTGTCAAGGGATTGGCGCGATTCAAGATGAAGAAACAGTCGCAGGTTACGGTGAAGGATGTGGCCCGTCTGGCCCGCGTCTCACCGGGCACGGTTTCCAACGCGCTCTCAGGAAAACGCCCCGTATCTGAAGAGACCCGCCGACGCATTCTCGCCGCCATTGCCGAATTGGATTACCAGCCCAATTTGCTCGCCCGCAGCCTCGTCAGCCGCCAGAGCGCGACCCTGGCGGTCATTGTCTCCGGCCTGGAATTCTACGGTCCTTCCCGAACCCTCATCGGCATCGAGGAGCAAGCCAACGCCTACGGCTACTCCCTCATGCTGTCGCTCGTGCACGATCCGGATGAAGAGCAGGTCGCCCCCGTTCTCCAGGATGTGGTGGCCCGCCGCGCGGACGGCATCATTTGGGCCATTCCCGAAATCGGTGAGAACCGTTCATGGATTGAGGACGACGATCGCTTGAATGGGCTGCCGCCCGTCGTCTTCCTGACCATGGGGGTTCGGGCCGGTATCACCATCATCAACACCGACAACCGGGCCGGCGGGCGCATGGCCACGGAACATCTGCTCGCCCAGGGGCTGCGTCGCATCGGGCTCATCACTGGGCCGCTTAACTGGTGGGAGGCCCGCGCGCGCTATGCCGGCTGGCAGGAAGCCCTGGCCATGTACAACGTGCCGGAAGATGAGTCCTTGGTGATTGAAGGCGGCTGGGATCCGGCCAGCGGGGAGGCGGGACTGGCCGAGTTGCTGCAGCGCGCGCCGGGGTTGGAGGGGCTGGTCGCCAGCAACGACCTGATTGCCCTGGGCGCACTGCGGGTCGCCCACGCCCGGGGCTTGCGCGTGCCGGAAGACCTGGCCATTGTCGGCTACGACAACATGCCCGAGGCGGCCTACTTCTGGCCTGCGCTCACCTCCGTCCGGCAGCACCTCACGGACATCGGCCACCTTGCGGTCGACGAACTACATACGTTGATCGAGCAGCGCCGGGAAGGGGAAGCCGCGTCGCCGGCCGCCCACCGCGTGCTCCTGCCGGAACTCGTCGTCCGGAGAAGCTCCATGGTGAGTCACGCGCACTAGCAGAGCTTCATGGACCGCGGATAATGCGGATACGGCGGATGTGTGCGAGAACTTCTTGGTTGAAGATCTGCGTGGTTCGGGTAAATCTGCCCAATCCGCGTTCTATCTGCCCGGCAGCTGAATGGTTACGAACCCGGATTGGGCAGATTGGGCGAATCCGGCAGATAAAAGCCAAAAAGAATCCGTAGAAATCCGCCCAATCCGCTCTATCCGCGGTCTATCTTACTACGCAATACCAGAGCGCGCCCGGCCGCGACGGGAGATGGAGTCGACCAGGACGGCCACCAACAGAACCAGACCGGTGATGACGAACTTGACGCCCGAGCTGAGGCCCAGGAGGCCCATGCCATTCTCGATGCTGGCAATTACCAGGGCGC
Source organism: uncultured Caldilineaceae bacterium (assembly GCA_964478635.1). Taxonomy (GTDB): domain Bacteria; phylum Chloroflexota; class Anaerolineae; order Caldilineales; family Caldilineaceae; genus JAGRCP01. The sequence continues at coordinate 22,609 of CAYZLP010000001.1, read as the reverse complement.
CGAGCAGCGCACTGATGACCCGGCCACTGCCGCCGAAGAGGCTGGTGCCGCCGATGACGGCCGCGGCAATGGAGTTGAGCATGAGGTTGCCGCCGCCGGCCGCGGTGTCGACCGAACGCAGGCGCGACGCCAGGATGATGCCCCCGGTGCCGGCCATGAGGCTCGAGATCATGAAGACCCGGATCTTGATGCTGTCTACGTTGATGCCGGCGCGCCGGGCCGCTTCCTCGTTGCCGCCGATGGCGTAGATGTAGCGGCCGAAGCGAGTGCGTTCCGCCAGGAAAGTAAAGGCGACCAGCAGCGCTATGACGAGGACGCCCACAAAGGGCACGCCCCGATCCTGATTGCACACATAGACAACGCCCAGGGCAATGAGCGCAGTCACGGCCACCTGCAGGATCACCAGCGCCAGCGGCGTGGATGAGACGCCCCGGGCCCGCCGGGAGCGCCAGCCCAGAAATCGTGTGACGCCAAAGAGCACCACCGCAAGCCCGACGACAAGCCAACCGGCCATGGGCGAAAGGAAGTAATTGGCGATGCCGATGATCACGGGATCCTGAATGATGACCGTGCCGCCGTTGCCGATCAGAATCAGCACCACACCGTTCCAAACCAGGAAGCCGGCCAGCGTGACGACGAAGGAAGGCAGACTGAATTTGGTAATGATGAAGCCCTGGGCCATGCCGATCAGCGCGGCAAGGCCCAGCGCGGCAATCAGCGCCATCCACCAGGTCCATTCCGACGGCGGCCGCAGGCGCATGGCCAGGAAGACTGCCGCAACCGCGCTGACGTAGCCGATGGAGAGATCGATTTCGCCCAGCAGGAGCACATAGACCACGCCGATGGCGATGGTGGTGATGCCGGCCATCTGAACGATGAGATTAACGAAATTGCGCGGCGTCAGATAGTTCTGGTTGAGTAGTTGAAAGATGATGGCAATGACGATCAGACCCAGAATGATCGGCAAGGGGCCCAAATCGCCGGCTTTGACCCGCTTCCAGTAATTGTTCACGTATTCGGAGACGGTCGGCGATGTGCCGATAGCAGCCGGCTGGCCGGTTGTTTCCGACATTTCCTGCGCTTCACTCATCTTGCACCATCCCCGGTACGTGTTCTAATTGGCCGGCCGTGATCGCATGGACGATCTCTTGCTGGGTGGTCTGCTTGGCATCGAGAATGCCCACATTTTGCCCCAGGCGCAGCACCGTGATGCGATCGGCCACTTCAAAGACATCATGCATGTTGTGGGAAATCAACACAACGGCCAATCCGTTGTGCGCCAGCTTCTTGACCAGATCAAGCACCTGGCGGGTTTGGGCCACGCCCAAAGCCGCAGTGGGCTCGTCCAGAATCACAACCTTGGAATTCCACATGACCGCTTTGGCTACGGCGATTGACTGGCGCTGACCGCCGGAAAGCTCGGCCACAGCCTGGCGCACGGAGCGTACGGTTGTGACCGAGAGCGACTTGAGGGTTTCGAGACACATCTTTTCCATGGCGGTCTCATCCAATCGCAGAGGCTGCTGGACCATCTCTCGCCCCAGGAACATGTTGGCCACCACGTCGAGGTTGTCGGCAAGGGCAAGATCCTGGTAGACGACTTCAATACCCAACTCGGAAGCGTCGCGCGGATTGTGGACGTGAACTTCACGATCTTCAAAGAAAAACTTGCCCTCGTTAAACGGATAAATTCCGGCGATGCCTTTGATGAGCGTTGACTTGCCGGCGCCATTGTCGCCCACCAGCGCCATGACCTCGCCCGGAATGACTTCAAAATCCACTTTGTACAGGGCCTGGACCGCGCCAAAGGATTTGGAGACGCCTTCCAGACGCAAAATCGGTTTGTCAGCCAAGAGAGCTACCTCGATTCATGAAGACAGCCGCAAGGGCGACCGGGCGAGAGAGTCGTCTCTGCGAACCGAGCACCATTGCGGCTGTGTCAACTCAACTGCTACCTGCCGGAGGGTGATCACCGATAACATCGACCGGTTGGCCGGTCACGGTCGATCACCCTCGGCTGAATTCGATTAGCGATCCGCCGGGCAGAACTGCTCGAAGTCACCTACACAGATCTCTTCCCAGGTGCGGAAGCCGTCGGCAATCACGGTATCGGCAATGTTGTCGGCGGTGACGGCAACGGGCGTCAGCTTGATGAAGGGTACTTCGGCCTGGCCGTTGTTGATCGTCTCGCCATTGGCCAGCGCGGCCGGATCTTCACCGTTGAGCAGTGCGATGGCCGCCTCGGCCGCCGCATCGGCTTCCAGCTTGATCGGCTTGTAGACCGTCATGGTCTGGTCGCCGGCCAGAATGTTCTGGATGCCGGCCACGGTCGCGTCCTGACCGCTGACCGGGTGGGCCGGGAGGCCCTGGGCCTTGCGGGCGGAGATGACCGAGTTGGCCAGACCGTCATTGGCGGCGAAGGTAGCATCGACGTTGCCACCGGCGGCCGTCAGGATCTGCTCGTAGATGACCAGGGCCTGCTGGTTGTCCCAATCCGGCACGGCCTGATCGTCGACCAACGTCCAGTCACCGGCCTCAAAGCGCGGTCCCGCAACGGAGACGTAGCCTTCTTTGAAGAGGGTGGCATTGTTGTCGGTGGGCGAGCCGTTCAGCAGCACGACCTGGGGGTTCTCGACCTCCAGCCCGTCAATGACCGGCTCCAGGGTCTCGCCCATGAGGCGGCCGACGGCCACGTTGTCGAAGCTGACGTAGATGTCCGCTCCCGGGCCTTCGATGGTCAGGCGGTCGTAGTCGATGACCTTGACGCCGGCCTCGCGGGCCTGGGCGATGATGGCTGCGCCGGAGCCGCTGTCCAGGTTGACCAGGAGAATGACCTTGGCGCCATTCGTGATGGCCTGTTCGGCCTGGGTCTGCTGGGTGCGGGCGTCACCTTCGGCGTTGACGATCATGTACTCGACGCCGGCGGCTTCGAAGGCCTCTTCGAAGAAGCGGCGGTCATCCGCTTCCCAACGGGCCGATGACGCGCTGTCCGGCAGCAGTACGGCAATCATGCCATCGGCCATACCTTCGCCTTCGGCGGCGGCCTCTTCGGCCGGCGCTTCCGTCGCCGCAGCTTCTTCGCCGCCGGTGTCAGCAGCGGGAGCGGCCGGAGCAACCGGCGCGGCGCAGGCGGCAAGGGCCATGACGCTCAGCGCCAACAGCAATGCCAAATACTTTCGCATAGTTTTTCCTCCTTCAGGAAAAAGGGAATATTAGGTTGGTAAGCCATGGAATCCAGCGTGCTAAGTATACACGTGAAAACGCTTGCATGCAATACGTTCTCAGCGGGCCTCGCTGGAGGTTCACCGCGTGCGAGTTTTTGTCACGATACGGGGAATTGCTCTCTTTGACCGTAGGCGATCCGGCGACAGCTTGCGGTGGAACAGAATAGAATTCGGGATGATGCCCACACTCTATGCGGCCACATCCACACCATGAGGCTCGGTCGGTACACACGACACGAAAACGCCAGGTGCAGGAAACGCTTCAAGTCTCCTGCACCTGGCGCAGCAACTCCATGAATTGCGGGCGCGTGGGTTTATTCAGCTGTACGCGGGCAGCATAGCGCCGTGGGCCTCGATCATGTCGTCGACCAATTGCCAGATCTGGTCCACGTCCAATTCGGCCGCAGTGTGGGGATCGAGCATGGCCGCGTGATAGATGTGTTCCCGTTTGCCGGTGAGGGCTGCCTCCACGGTAAGGCGCTGTACGTTGATGTTGGTCTGCATCAGCGCGGCCAGATGAACGGGGAGTTCACCCACGTGGACGGGCTGGACACCATTCTTGTCGACCAGGCAGGGCACCTCCACGCAGCAGTCCCGGGGCAGATTGTCGATGAGTCCGTCGTTCATGACGTTGCCGTAGATGACCTGGGGCGCGCCGGTTTCCATGCCGTAGATGATCTGGGAGCCGTATTCCAGGCTGCGCTTGAGGGTGAGCATACTATCGACGATGCGGTCGGTTTCGCGCACGCTGCCATCCATGGGCACATGTTCTTCCGCAGCGCCGTTGGTCGCCACGCGGAACTCCAGTCCTTCGGCTTCGTAGCGTTCGCGCATGGCCTCCCAGGTGGAAATCTGGAACTCGCAACGGGTGATGTACTCGTCCAGCGGGATGTTGAACTCGTCGATTAGGTCCGGACGGTCGCGCTTGATGAACCAGGGGACGTATTCGCTGAAATGCTCGCTGGACTCGGTGACGAAGTAACCCAGCCGCCGGAACATCTCATAGCGGACCCGGTTCCAGTTGGGTACCCGGCCCTCGTCCAGAACCCGGCGAATTTCAGGGTAGAGATCCTGGCCGTCCCGCTCAAATTTGAGATAGAAGGCCATGTGATTGATGCCGGCGCAGAGATAGTTGATCTCGTCATAGGGCACGCTGATGTCGGTCGCCAACTGATGGGCTGTCCCCTGGACGCTGTGGCAGAGGCCCACCGTCTTGATAGAGGTGGCCCGGTTGATGGCCCAGCAGTTCATCACCATGGGGTTGACATACTGGAGCAGCGTGACGTCGGGACAGAGTTCCTCCATGTCGCGACACATGTCGAGCAGAACGGGGATCGTCCGCAGTCCCCGCATGATGCCGCCGATGCCCAGGGTGTCGGCAATGGTCTGGCGCAGGCCATACTTCTTGGGCACTTCGAAGTCCACGACCGTACTCGGCTTGTACCCGCCCACCTGAATCATGGTGATGGCGTAGTCACTGCCCTCCAGCGCACGCCGCCGGTCCTGGCTCGCCTCGATGACCGGCCGGGCGCCCAGCGCGTCGGCCACTTTGTGCGCCACGATCTCCGACGTGCGCAGCCGTTCCGGGTCGATATCGTGCAGGCTGATCGTAGCGTCCTGCAATTCCGGATAGCTCAAAATGTCGCCGAGCAGATTTTTGGCGAAAACCGTGCTGCCCGCGCCGATAAAGGTGATTTTGGTCATATAGGAAGCCCTTTTCTTATTCTCTTATTCTTTGCTCTTCCCCAGCAACGCCGGCGCGGCGGTCCATGCCGCGGCCAGGAGCAGGGCCATTTCGCCGAAGTTCCACCAGAAGTGAACCGCGATGCGAGAGGAGGTAGTGAGGCCGGGAATTTGGCCGCAGAAGCCGCTCAGGGCCAGCCAGCCGTCACGGCCGAGGATGCCGGGCAGGCTGCCGGCCACGGCCGGCGGCGCAGCGATGCCGAGTTCGGCCAACTCGCGGACGACCTGCAGATAGCGAGCCAGCATATAGGTATGCTCCAGGCTGTGGGCGAACGCCCAGACGAGCAACAGCCAGGCCCAGCGGTTGCGCAGGCCGCCGCGAATCAAGACGAGCAGCAGCCCAACCACGATCCAATTCCAGCTGAAGTGGACCCATTCGTTGTTGAGCGTCGACAAGAATCCCTGGGAAAACGCCGGCGGCCGGTCGAGTAGGTAATACTGTACAATCTGCGAGAAATGTTCGATGGTGTGAAAGCCTTGCATCACCAGCAGCATGCTGAGCAGCACGACTGTGAGTCCATAGCGCTGGAAGTCGGCGCGCCACTTCAGCGAAGCAGGAATTGCCATGACGCCCAGGGCGATGGAGGTGGCGCCCCAGATCGGCATATCGGCCCGCCAGACGCCGATGCCCCAGAGCGTCAGCGCGATGGCCGCCGCCACGACGAACCAGAGGGCACGGCCGCCCGGAGAGATGAGCGTCCAGAATGCGGCGGGTTTGCGAGTCGGTTGATAGGTGATGTTCATGGGGCTCCGTTTCCTCTATCGGCCATCAGTGCTTGCGCGCGCGTCACCGTCAGTCGTGTGTTGGGTGCAACCGGCGAGATGCGGCTCACCACCCCGTCCGGCCAGCGTACCGTCAGTATCAGTGCTCCAGCGTCTTCGCCAACGCCGAAATGAACGCGGCCCGGGTCGCCCGACAGGTAGCCGCTGCCCGCGCGTACCGTGCGGATGATGCGGCCCTCGTCGGTCTGGAGCGCGAGCTCCGCGCCCAGAGCGACCGGGTTCGCGGCCCCGGTCCAGCGCAAGTCCACCAGCAGGCCGTTGCCGCTGCAAAGCCGGTTTTCGAAGAGCTGAGCCGGGCTGTTGAGATTGTTCACCACGATGTCGAGGTCGCCGTCATCATCCAGGTCGGCCATGCTCATGCTGCGGCCGCTGCGGGTAGAGTTTAGCCCCCAATTTGGTGCCGAGGCAAATCGTCCGCGGTCCTCGTTGCGGAATGCCTGATTTTCCTCGACGAGTTCGCCGCCGGGCAGATGGTCGAGCAGGTCGGCCGCAATCATGCCGTTGACCACATAGAGATCCTGCCAGCCGTCATTATCCAGGTCGCCGAACTTGCCGGACCAGCTCCAGCCGGTCGCGTCGACGCCCCGGGCATAGGCGCGGTTGCGGAAGGTGTTGCCGGCCGCCGGCTGCTGCAGTACATTTTCCGAAATCTGCGGATCATCCTCGCGCCGGGTTTCGTAGCCGTCTTGCATTAGGGGAACCCAGGTCGCCAGCACCGCAGGCGTCCGCCTGTAGGGCTTCATGTCGGTGGCGAAGAGTTCCCAGCGCCCGTCGTTATCGGTGTCGACCTGATCGAACCCCATGGTGCTGTGGGTGTAGGACTGAAACGGTTCGGCGGGCAGCCAACTGCCGTCCGCCTGCTGCAGGTAGCCATAATCCGGCAGGTCGAAATCATTCCCGATGAGGATATCGAGCCGGCCGTCGTCGTTCAGGTCCATGCCTGTGACGGCCAACGTCTGTGCCTCGTCCGCCAGAGCATGCGCGGTAAATCCGTTTGCGTCTTGCGCGTAGAAGGTAACGCCCCCGCCCGCGCCCAGGAGCAGCGTATTGGCCTGCTCCACCATGAGTCCCGCATCATACGATCCCGTCACCAGATCCAGATCTCCGTCGGCGTCCCAGTCGGCCCAATGCATGGCATAGGCGGGTTGCGTCACGCCCGGCAGGGGCGTCAGGTCAAAACCGCCCGCGCGGTCATTGCGAAAATAGGTGACGCCGCCCACGCCGTTGGTGAAGGTCAGATCCGTCCAGCCGTCGGCGTCGACGTCGACGGCGGCGACGGCCCGAGCCCGGCGCATGAGCGGGAGTTCAGTGCGGCGGAAGGTGAGCTGACCTTCGTTCCACAGCAGCGTCGCCGGTGCGCTCAGGTTGGCCAGAATGATGTCGAGATCACCGTCATTGTCCAGGTCGTTGATGGCCATCCCGGCGCCGTTGCTGTCGAAGAGACGGGTGGCGTCGCCCGGCGCCCGGGTGATATGAGGCAGATCGTGTGCCGTGAAGTGACCGCTGCAGGATCCGCTTGACCGGAGGGACGTTGTTTGAACCTCCACGGGCAGCACCGATGCGTTTGTCGCGGGTGCTGCAGGGTTGGCAGCCGCGCGGCAGCCGCCGAGGAGACTACCCAAGGCGAGCAGCAGGAGCAACTGTAGGCGTACCTTGGGTCTTCTCCGCAGCGGCTGCATGTCGATCATCTTCTTTACGTCATCTTTACGTCGCAGAAACGAGCCCGATCGGGGCGACAGACGTCTGCAAGCCGCCCCAATCGAACCGAAGCATTCCTACTCGAAAACCGCGTTGACGTCCGCAGCCGCCTTGGTCAGGGCGGATTCGGCATCGGTTTGGCCGAGCATGATGCTCTCGACGGCCGGGTTCATAATAGCCGTCACCTCGGATGCATTGTCTGTGACCGGGAAGAGGAAGGTGCCGCCCTCTTCCAGGGCCTGTTCCGTGAAGGCCGAGACGTCTACACCTTTGGCTTCGTAGGCGGCCAGGGCTTTGTCGACGGCCGACTGTTGGGCCGGGAAGACCACGCCGGCTTCACCGACGACATCGGCGCACTCTTGCGAAGCGAGATACTTCACCCATTGCCAGGCTTCTTCTTCGTGCTCGGTCCCCACCCAAATGGAATCGGCAAGGCCGTTGAACATGCTCTTGCGGCCTTCAGGGCCTTCTGGCAGACGGGCAAAACCGACCGGGAAGGGTGATTGGCTCGTAATCTGACCAATCATCCAGGAACCGTTGGCGTGCAGGGCGCCCAGACCGCTTTGGAAGGCCGCGGCTCCGCCCAGACCAGAGACCTGCGCTTCCGGCATGATGAAGCCGGCCTCCATCTGGTCTGCGACCCACTGCAGTGACGCAACGAAGCGAGGATCGTCGTAGTAGTACTTCGTGTCGTAAAGACCGTCATTGAACGTCCAGCCGGTCGTATTGGTGAGCCAGCTCCACTGGGTCTGCCCATAAGGCCCGCCATTCGCGTCGATAATGAGGCCGTACTGGGCCACATTACTGCTGTCGAAGTCGGGGCTCAAGCCGTTGTTGCCGTTGGCGTCTACGCTCAACTGGGCAATCATCTCACCGAAGCTACCGCCGTCTTCGGGATTCCAGGTCAGGCTGTTCAGAGCGTCCACTGCGACGCCTGCCGTGTCGATGGCTTCCTGATTATAGGCAATGGCGATAGTATCCCAGTCTTTGGGCAGGCCGAAGCGCTCTCCGTCCCGGGCCCACAGATCGGCAAGCTCGCCGATGTAGGCGCCTACATCGACGCCGTCACGCTCGACGTAGGGCTGAATATCGACCAGCTGCTCTTTCGACGCAAATTCGGGATATTTGGCCAGATGATCCGTGAAGACATCGGGCGCAGTGCCCGCCACCATCCCGGTCTGAATGTTGTTCCAGTAGTCATCCCAACCGCTCTGCGTAATTTCAATCGTTATATTGGGATTGGCTGCCATGAAATTGTCGGCACACTGCTGATAGGGAGGCAGCTGGTTCGCGTCCCAAAGCCAGTAGGTGACCGTGACGGCTTCACCGCTGGCGGCCGCTTCGCCGCCGGCTGCTGCACCGCTGTCACTGGCCGCTTCCCCTCCGCCCGCGGGTGCGGAGGGCGCAGCTCCGCCACATGCGGCCAGCAACATGCTGAAAACAAGCAATAGGGTCAGGGGCAACAAACGAGATTTCTTCATTTTGTCCTCCATGGTGGATGCTCGAGCCCGGTACTATTCGGGCCCAAAATGTTGACTACTTGCAGTTATTTGGAAACTGGGACGTCTCACGGAAGAGAAGCGAACCCAGTCAATCCCGGCGAAACGCCTGCCGACTTGGTCAGGCGATCACTCTGCTATTTGAAGCCCGTGAACTGGATCGAATCCAGAATCTTGCGCCCTAGCAGAAGGAAGATGACAAAGGTTGGAATGATTGCCAGCGTTGTGCCCGCCATGAGACCGGTCCAGTCCGGGGCGCCCTGGGGCGTCTGTGAGCGGAAAATGCCCAGCGCCACGGTTAAAACCCGCACCCGTTCGTCTGTGCCGACGATGAGGGGCCAAAGATAGTTGTTCCATGTCGCAATCAGCGTCACAATGGCCAGCGTGGTGAGCGCAGGCATGGTCATGGGTACAACCACGCGGATGAAGGAGGTCCAAATGCTGGCGCCGTCGATGCGGGCTGCTTCCTCAACCTCCCGATTGACGCCCAGAAAGAACTGGCGCAGGAAGAAAACGGCAAAGGGCGTCATAAGGAGGGTCGGGGCCACAATGCCGGCATAGGTGTTCAGGAGATTCAACTGCCGCATCAGAATGAAGTTCGGGATCGTCGTGACGATGGCCGGTACCATGAGCGCGGCGATGTAAATGGCGAAAAGAGTATCACGCATGGGAAAGCGCAGGCGGGCGAAAGCGTAGGCGGCCATTGCGCATGATGTTACCTGGCCAAAGACCACGAGTGCCGAGACGATGACGGAATTAACCAGCGCGCGGGCGAAATTTATTGACTGGCCCGAACCGCCCATCTCGATGGCTGTTGCCGGATCGACCAGACCGAGGACACGCCGGAAGTTGATGAGCGTGGGCTCAACCGGCAGCAGCGAACTGGGGTTTTCAAAGACGGCCCGGGGCGCCGTCAGGGCCGTGCGCACCATCCACCAAAACGGGAAAAGCGTGATCAGCAAGAGCAGGATCATGCCTAGCCAGGCAAGCATCTTCCCCCACGGGAAAGCCCTCCCCGTTTCTTTCACGCCTTGCACTTGTGTGGTCATGTTGGCCATATCCTTTCTGTGCGTTGCACAGGAGTGTACGTTGCGAATGGTCTAGCATCGAAGGCTCATCCTACATATCCGACTCACCAGCCCGCATGATGCGCATTTGCGCCATGCTGACAAAGATCAGAATCATGAAGAGGATGATGGATATGGTGGTGGCATAGCCCATGTTGAAGCGCGAGAAGGCCTGCTCATAGATATACCAGTTGAGAACCTTCGTGGCGTTGACCGGACCGCCCTTGGTCGTAATCGCAATCGTGTCGAAGATCTGGAAAGAGCCGATGACCGAAGTCACGAGCACAAACACGAGCACCGGGCGTAGCAGAGGAATGGTCACCCGCCAGAACATCTGATTCTCGGAAGCGCCGTCGATGGAGGCGGCTTCGTAGACTGAACTGGGAATCGATTGGAGTCCGGCGAAGATCAGAAGCGCCGTATAGCCCACATATTCCCAAATGTTGATCATGGCAATGGACGGCATTGCCCATTTTGGCTCACCAAGGAAGGCAATCATCGGCAGCCCCAGAGAACGCAGCGTCACATTCACGACGCCGATATTCGGATCGAGCAGCCAGAGCCAAAGCAGGCCCACTACCACCGGCGGCAGCAGCCACGGCAGGATGATGATCGCCCGGATCACCATGGACTGGGTGAGCCGCGACATCATGACCGCAATGATAATGGCCAGGATGGTCTGCAGGGGGATATTGAGCAACACGTAGTAGACGGTCACTTTGAGGGCATTCCAAAATTCAGGATCCTGGAAAAGCCGCGTGTAGTTCTCCAGGCCGATAAAATTGGGGTCGCGTAAAAGATCCCAGTCGGTGAAGCTGATCCAGACGCCGCGTACTGCCGGCATGGCATAGAAGAGCACAAAGCCGAGCAGACTGGGTAGGATGAAGAGCAGGGCCGTGAGCGTCTCCTCGTTGAACCGTCGTCTGCCGCTTTGGGTCGCAGTCATTTGACCGGGCGCTACCTCGCTTACCTGACTCGTTGCGGACATGTTCACCTCACTTTGGAAACTGAGTTTCGATACGCGGCTGTAGCCAGCGGGCAACTTCGCGCACAAGTTGTTGTGGAGACACGGGTTTCACCAGATAGGCGTTTGCCCCCATATCCAGCCCCCGACGCCGCTCATCCACGACGCTGCAGATGACGACAGGCACCGTGGCCGTTGCCGCATTCGCCCGCACCTCCGCCAGGAGCGACCAGAACTCCTCGCCCGGCGCAACCGGCTCCAGCACGATGGCGCCGATCGCTTCCCGCTGCATGAGTTCGAGGGCGTCGGCGCGGTCGCCGCAGGCGAGAACTGGCCAGGACTGCGCCAGTTCCCGGACGTAAAGCTCGCGGGTCACATGATGCGGTTCGACGATGAGCACGGCGGGATTGATTGGCATATATCAGAATAGATAGAATATTTGATGGAATATACCAAAGAAATTGAGTACATTGGTCGAAAGATCTTGACTGGCAGCGGGTAGAGCCGTCAAAAACGAGAGATTTTTTACTGAATTTGGGATTGACTAAATCATAGCGGGGCGCTGCTGGATTGTCTTGGATATAACAATCCAAAATTTGTACAATAAAACACTAGATCGTCTCATCGCGAAAAGCCAGGGGCGGTTTGCCGCTCTCCCGGCTGAAGATGCGGCTGAAGTAGGCCGGATCGTTGAAGCCCACCGTGGCAGCGATCGCGGTGATGCTGGCCGAGCTGGTGCGGAGAAGCTGTTGCGCTCGGGCGACGCGGTAGCGGTTCAAGTATTGCCAGGGCGTCAGACCGGTCTCTCTGCGGAAGACGCGCGTCACATAATTGGGGCTGACGCCGACCTCATCGGCCAGTTCCTGACGGGTGATTTCCCGATCAAAATGGGCGTGAATGTACTCCGTTGTCCGCTGCACCAGGGGACCGGCATTGATCGTCAGTTCGGCCAGAAGCGCCGCCAGGGGCTCATTGCTGGGTTCCAGGCTGTGCGCGGGCGGAGTGGCAATGCGTTCCGCCGTCAGGGGCCAATAAAGATGACAAGTCGTGCCGTAGCCCATCAGACTATCGATCTTGAGCGTACCCCCGTGCAGCCGAACGAGCTGTTGGGTCACATTCAAGCCGAGACCGACCCCTTCCCGCGTGCGGTCCACCTGGCTCATCGTCGCTTCCGCCGTCACAAAGGCTTCGGAGATCCGGCCCAACAGATCCGCCGGAATGCCCCGGCCCGTATCTTCCACCCAGATATGCACCTCATGCTGGCCGACCATTGCGCCCAGGGCAATGCGGCCTTGGCGGGTAAACTTGGCGGCATTGCTCAGCAGATTGAGCAGAATCTGGCGCAGCCGCACCGGGTCGGCCATGATCGGGGGCAGCTGCTCGGAAAGCTGCAGTTGCCACAGGACATCCTTGCCTTCTTTGAGACTGGTCGAAACGCTTTCGAATAGGTCGGTCAGGAATGAGCCGGTCTCGATGAGCTCGGGATAGACGGTCAGGGTTCCGCTTTCGGCCTGAGAGAGGTCCAGGAGATCGTTGATCAGGCGCACGAGATGCTCGCTGCTCTCTTCGATCCGATGCAGGTCCTTACGCAGCATGGCGGGCAGTTCCATATCGTAGGGGTTCGGTTCCTCTAGCGCTGCGCTGCTATAGCCCAGAATAACATTGAGGGGCGTGCGCAATTCGTGACTGACGTTGGCCAGCAGGCGGGTTTTGAGCTGGCTCGCCTGCTCGGCTGCGCTCTTGGCCGCCAGGGCATCGCCATAGAGCCGGCGATTCTGCATGGCGCTGCCCAACTGATCGGCCAGGATCTGGAGTCCATCCAACTCGGCCTGGGTTCTTGCCAGCCGGCGCCGGCTGTGGAGGTCCAGGACGCCCAGCGTTCGCTGCCCTTGACGAATGGGCAAGATGACGCGCGAGCGTGTTGCGGGCCAGTATGGGTCGGGCGCAAAACGCTGGCTGCGCTCCGTATCGGGAATGTAGACCGGCCGGTTTTGGAGCAGCGCCTGTCCCAGCGCCGCCGATTCGTTCAGGGGAATAGGTGTCGGCAGGGGGAGACCGTCCGTAGCCGGCTCCAGGACCAGGGTCTGATCGTGGCGGTTCCACAAGAAGAGCTGTGCCGCGTCATAGGCATAGGCGTGGCGGACCAGGTCAGCCAGATCGTACAGGTTCGTCGAGCCGTCAAGGATGCCGCCCACCCGCTGATTGATGGCCAGGCTTGTTTCCAGCTGGCGGACGCGCTGCTCTTCCTGGCGCCGGTTGACATCAACCAGCCGACTTGGCAGTTCGGCGATGGCAATGAGCTTCTCCGCAGAAACCTGGGCGACATTCTCGTGCGTCACCAGCCGCAACTGGTAAGGGAATGAGTCAGGGAGCGTCTCGCCTGCTGCGCCGCGGCAGGCATATTCGATGAGGGAGCGGCCCAGCGCACTGGCCGCGGTTTCAACAGTGGCATGCATGCGACCCTCCACGATGGCTGCCAGGGCCAGGGGATCGCCGTTGATTCCGGCGACACAGGTCCGATCGTTTACGAAGCCCAGCTCGCGCCCGACATCCACGGCAGCCAGGGCAAGGGGATCGGAGTGGCCAAAGATGGCCGCAACCGGCTCCGTCGGATCCCAGGGCGCATCGGGGGCCGTCAACTGCGCGCGCAGGGCTGCGCACGCTTCTTCGTAGCGCCAGGGCGCATAGAGCGTTTGGACGGTCAGGTTGGCCTGCTTGCGCATGGCCGCGTGGAAGCCCGAGATACGGGTGACGACAGTCGGCAGCTGCCGATCGTCGCCCGCAATCATAATGCAGCGGCCTGGACCGCGGCAGGATTCGGCCAGGTAATGCGCGGCCATCTGCGCGGCTGCGTAGAGGCTGCGGGGCGCGGTGAGGCGCGGGTCGCGCAGATTCGTCTCTTCGGCATAGACGATCGGCAGGCCCGCGCTCAGAAGATAGTGACTCAGGCGCCGCGGCAGGCGTTGACCGATAAACGCGTCCAATTCCTGGGCCATAAGATCGTCCAGCAGATCGACCATGGCCTCGCCGCTCAGATCGTCAATGGCAAACGCCAGCGGGACAATCGTCAGGCCCTGTTGTTGGGCCCGTTGTATCGCGGCCTCCCGCACCTGCACCCAGAAGGGGTCAGACGGCAATATCCGCAAGCCAATGCGATAGTTTTTGTTCATCGACCGAACTCTCCTTCCCCGGACATTCCCAATTGTCGAGCAGGCGTGACCCGATCCGCGCGTTGCGGGCGGCGGGCATTTGCGCCCGCGCCATGATATCATGGGTACAGTTTCAGGTTCAACGCCCCTGGGAGCGTCAGGGCCCCAGCCTAGTAAATCCCGGCGGAAATGAACCCACAGTTTCTACCAGAGGTAGGAGCGCCGAATTTCCGCCGTGGTATTTACGCCGCAATGTACTGGCGCCCTTGCCCCGGCGTTGACAGGGTGATTGCGATTGTCTAGAATCGCGGATAGAAACAAACAAATCGGACCCCGCTTTGTCAATGCACAGACACGAGAAATGGACGCAATCATGAATGAACTGGATACAAAACTCGCCCGTCTGCAGGAAGTCATGCAAAAGCACGAAGTCGACGCCGTTCACCTTTCCCTGGCCAGCAGTTTCGCCTGGATAACGGGCGGCGCTTCGTCCTATATCAACACGGCCTCCAGCTATGGCTTGGGGCAGGTCTTGATCACGCCTGCCGGGCGCTATGTCATCACGACCAACATCGAAGCTCCCCGCATCGGCGGTGAAGAAGGCCTGGCCGATCGGGGCTGGGAGATGGTGGTTGCGCCCTGGTATGAGCCCAACTCTGCGCTAAACGATTTGACTGCGGGTGTACGCGTTGGGGCGGACGCTCCTGTTGGAACCCAAGTCGATCTGAGCGGCCCCGTCGGCTGGCTGCGCACCCTCCAGACCGAACCCGAGCAGGCGCGGTTCCGCGAGTTGGGGCGTCTTTGCGCCGAAACCATGCGCAGCGCCATTCACCGCGTTCAACCGGGCTTGAGCGAGTTTGAACTCGCGGCGCTCCTGGCCGATGAAGCCGAAAA
>CAYZLP010000001.1:0-7488 GCA_964478635.1 uncultured Caldilineaceae bacterium | reverse complement strand
AACCGGGCTTGAGCGAGTTTGAACTCGCGGCGCTCCTGGCCGATGAAGCCGAAAAGCGGGGCGTCCAGGCCATCGTCAATCTCATCGCTACCGATGAGCGCATCTTCAACTACCGTCATCCCCTGCCCACGGACAAACGGCTGGAGCGCTATGCCATGCTGGTGCTCTGCGGGCGGAAGCAGGGCCAGGTCTGTTCGATCACGCGGCTCATTCACTTTGGCCCCCTCTCCGATGAGCTGCGGGTCAAAATGGAAGCCGTGGCCGCCATCGATGCCGCCGCCATTGTCAAGACTCGCCCCGGCCGCACGCTAGGTGATGTCTTCGCCAACATTCAGCAGGCCTATG
Organism: uncultured Caldilineaceae bacterium; assembly: GCA_964478635.1. GTDB lineage: Bacteria > Chloroflexota > Anaerolineae > Caldilineales > Caldilineaceae > JAGRCP01. The sequence goes on along the minus strand of CAYZLP010000001.1, from coordinate 7,143 downwards.
ACGACACCGGGTTTGCCGACGAGTGGCAGCTGCATCATCAGGGTGGACCGGGCGGCTACGAACCGCGGGAGGCCATTGCCACCCCGGCCGCACCCCAGGTTGTGGCGGCGGGTCAGGTCTATGCCTGGAACCCGTCAATTACCGGCACCAAGTCGGAAGATACCATGTTGGTGGGCGATGCGGGCAATGAAGTCTTGACCACAATTGACGATTGGCCCATGATGGAAGTGCTGGTCGACGGGATCGCACTGCCACGGCCGGCGATCTTGGAGGCGTAGTCTTCGAATAGACCGCGGATTTGACTGATGAGGCGGATGCTCGCGGATTTCGGTTGGTTGCCATGCATTGTAGCCCGAGGCTGCCCGATTTCCGTAGCCTGAGCCTGTCGAAGGCTACGGTGTAGTGAACGATCTCGATGGCTTGTATTGTTTTGACCGGATATGCATTTCTTACTTTAAGCTGTCCACTTTTTGGAGCCCATTATGACTGTACCACCCAAAATGAACGGCGTCTTTGCGCCGGTGTTGACGCCGGTTCATGCCGACTTGAGTCCCGATGCCGAACGCTGGATCGAACACAGCAAGCGGTTGCTCAATGACGGCTGTCACGGGCTGTGCCCTTTCGGTACGACCAGCGAAGCCACTTCGTTTAGCATGGACGAGCGCATGACCATGCTGGAACAACTGGTGGAGGCAGGCGTCGATCCGGCGCTGCTAATGCCGGGCACCGGTATGTGCGCCGTTCCCGACACCGTGCGCCTGACCGCCCATGCCGTCGGATTGGGCTGCAGCGGCGTGCTCATGCTGCCGCCTTTCTATTACAAAGGGGTCACCGATGACGGCATCTATGCCGCCGTCGCCGAGGTGATCGAGCGGGTCGGCGACGAGCGTCTGCGCGTCTACCTTTATCATATCCCACCCGTGGCCCAGGTCGGCTTCAGCATTAGCTTGATCGAACGCCTGATCACGGCCTATCCTGATACGGTCATCGGCTTAAAAGATAGCTCCGGGGACTGGAACAACCTGCACAATATCCTGACCAATTTCCCCGGATTTGCCGCATTCTCAGGAACGGAGCGCTTTCTGCTGCAGACGCTGCGCCTGGGGGGCGCCGGCGTCATCAGCGCCATGGCCAACGTGGTCCCCCGCACCCTGCGCCGCCTCTATGACGGCTGGCTCTCCGAAAATGCCGAGACGCTTCAGGACGACGCCAACCAGATGCGCGCCGCCCTGGCCGACTATCCCATGATCCCGGCCCTCAAGACGGTGATTGCCGCGCGGCGGGACGACGAAGCGTGGCGCCGGGTCCGACCGCCCCTGGTTGCCTTGAGCGACGCCCAACATGATGCCGCACTGGTTGCGGCCGGTCAGCGGGCCGCGTCGGAAGCGTGATAATGGAACCCTACCGGGATGGCGCCACGGCTTTCAACATGTCCGGAATGCCTTGGGCGCCTTCCCGGCGTGCGCAAGCATACGCAGCTTGATGATTTCACTCCAACCACCGATGGCCGTAGACGGCAGTCCGCCCTGGCGCGAAGACAGCCTGCCCCTGCTAAATCACCTGCCCCATTACCGGCGCGATCCGCTGGGTTTCTGGCTTGAGACGGGACAGCGGGCGCCCGTTGCCCGGATCGGCCTGGGGCCGCTGCTGGAATACTGGGTGGTGACGGACGCCCCCTTCCTGCAGCACATCCTCCAGCATCGGGCACGCATCTACATCCGTGAGCGACGTCTCATGCAGCTGAACCGGATGGGTGGCCCCGAACTTCTCTTCAATACGGACCGCTGGGAAGAGTGGCTCTGGCGCCGGCGGCTCATGCAGCCAGCCTTTCATCGCCGGGAGCTTGCCGGTTTCAGCGCCATCTTCGTGGAAGAAGCCCACCGGCTGGCACATGACTGGCAGGAGGGCGCACGGGTCGATCTCGAGCAGGCCATGAAACGCCTGACCATGCGGATCATTGGCCGCGCCATGTTCAGCACTGACGTCGGTGCGACGACTGACCGTCTCCAGGAAAGCTTTGAGCTTTCATCCCGTCTGGTCTTCCAGCGCGCATCGTCTCCCCTGCCGCTACCCCACCAAGTGCCGACGCCCCTGAACCGGCGTACGAAGGCCGCCATCCGCGACCGAATTGCCATTCTACGCAGCTTCGTCGAACAGCGTTTGGCCGCTGGCCCCGGTCCCGGTGACCTGCTGGACATGCTCATTGCCACCCACCTGGAGGATGGCAGGCGTTTCAGCAGTGATGACCTGGTTTGGGAGATGTCGGGCATCGTCTTTGCCGGTCACGAAACCACGGCGTTGACCATGATGTGGCTCTTCTATCTTCTCGCCCGGCATCCGGAAGTCGAGGCGAAGATGCGGGCAGAACTGGATGCCGCGCTGAGCGACCGGCTGCCCACGCTGGCCGATCTAGAGAAGATGCCGTACACTGATCAGGTGATTCAGGAAACGTTGCGCCTCTATCCGCCGGTTTACGTCACCCTACGCGAAGCGGATGAAGATGACACGTACGAGGACTTCGTGATACCCAAAGGCACGCGCATGTTGCTCAACATCCGGGGCGTTCAGCGAAGCCCTGCCTACTGGAACCATCCGGACGCGTTTGATCCGGAGCGCTTTGCTCCCGATAGCGGAGAACCCCGTCACAAATTCGCCTTCATTCCGTTTTTGGAAGGACCGCGCAAGTGCCTGGGCGATGCCTTTGCCTTCATGGAAATGCGCCTCATCGTGCCGACGATCCTTCAGCGCTGGCGTCTCCGCTACGCCGGTGCTGCCCCGCCCGTAGAAAGTCCGCACTTTGTCATGAGCGTAGAATCCGGCATGTGGATGGAGGTGCAAAAAGTGGGCAAAAACAGTGGCGCGAGGGATTAGGGGCAAGGCCTGGGTTCGCCCTTTGGGCACGAAGCTTCGATGGTTGATCGTCAGCCTTTGAGCGTTTGCCTCCGTCCTTTAGATTTCAACCAAACCCAAACTCAGGATTCTCATGACCGACCCATTTCTCATCTACGGCGCCAACGGTTACACGGGCGAACTGGTGGCTGAAGAGGCCGTCCGGCTCGGCTTGCAGCCGGTGCTGGCCGGGCGCAGCGAGGCGCCGGTTCGGGCGTTGGCCGAACGACTCAAGCTCGATTATCGCATCTTCAACTTGGATGAATCCGCGGCCGTCGTCGCCGGTCTTGCGGAGATGGCGGCCGTGATCCACTGCGCCGGCCCCTTCTGGCGGACGGCGCAGCCCATGGTGGCGGGTTGTCTTCAAACGGGGACCCACTATCTGGATATCACCGGTGAGATTGGGGTCTTCCAGGCCCTGGCCGAGCAGGATGAAGCCGCCCGGGCCGCGAATGTCATGCTGCTGCCCGGCGCCGGCTTCGACGTGGTGCCCACGGATTGTCTGGCCGCCCATCTCAAGCGTCGCCTGCCCACCGCACACCATCTGGTGCTGGCGTTCAAGGCATTGGGTGGTTTTTCACGCGGCACCATGCTTACGGCCGTGGAGAGTATGGGCAACGGCGCGGGCGGCATGATTCGCCGCAACGGTGAACTGGTCGAAGTGCCGCCGGGCTGGCGTACCAGCCTCGTCGATTTCGGTCGCGGGCCGGAAACCACGGTAACCATCCCGTGGGGTGACGTCTTTACGGCCTATCACAGCACCGGCATTCCCAACGTCGAAGTCTATATGGCCGCCAGTCAGGAGATGGTTCGCAACATGGCATTGGGGCGCTACGTGACCTGGCTGGCCAAGCTGGGCCCGATCCAGCGCGTGATCAAGCAGCGTATCCGCAGCGGCAAACCGGGCCCCACGCCGGCCGAACGCGCCCGGGGCCGCAGTCTCATCTGGGGAATGGCCGAAGACGGCAAGACCGCCGTCCGGACCCGCCTGGAGACGCCCGAGGGCTATACCCTGACCGCCATCACCAGCGTCCTTATGGTGCAAAAAGTCCTGGCCGGTAGCGCGCCGACCGGGTACCAGACGCCCTCCTCCGCCTACGGTGCGGATTTGATTATGGAGGTGGAAGGGGTGGTGCGGGAAGATATGGATTGAAGGTATCTATACAGCCAGGCCAAAAGGAACGCTGATTAGGCGGACTTCGGCGTGAGACTTCGGCGTGAGCTCAGTCGAACGATTTACCGAATCGACGCGGATTTTGATCCAGATCGATCAGCGGGAATCCGCCTAATCCGCTCAATCCGCGTTCTATTTGGCCGATGGCTGAATAGTATCGATCACCCCGGCAGGAACAGAATCGGGACTCTCAACTGAATTATCGAATAGGCTCTTACATCTCCTACTCCATCACCCCCGCCTCCAATAGCCGGTCGTGGATGGCGTTAAAGGCGTCGGCATCCGCTGTTGTGACCTGGCCGTTGTCGACCAGTTCCTGGAGGACGGCGGCCTGGACTTCTTCCATGGAACCGGTGAAGTTGCGCCGGGCATCGGCCACGGACTCATCAAGCTGGCTGTGGATGCGCTCGAATAGTTCCGCTTCCTCAGCGGAGATGATGCCCTGGTTCTGGGCGGCGACAAGCATTTCCCCACGCTGGGTTCGTTCCTGTGCGGCGGCTGCGCCGGTCGCGGCGTCCATGTTGCGCATATAGTTGACCAGATCCCAGCGCGTCTCCTCGTCCAGCGTCCCTTTCCAGGCCGGCATGGCCGAATTGAAGGGCGCCATGGCGCCCCCTTCACTGATGCGCCAGAAGAGGTAGTCATCTCCCATCATGCGGCTGGTCATGGCGATGGCCGGCGGCGCCGGGTCGAGGGCTGCCGCGGCTGGACCATCGCCGATGCCGTTCTCCCCATGACACGAAATGCAGAAGAGGTCGTAGGCTTTTTTGCCCCGATCCAGGGAATCGGCATCGGCCGCTACCGGGCTCATGAGGCCGGCATATCCCTCCGGAATCGGCGCCATGTGGCGCTCGTGCATGCCCGACCCCATGCCCCCGCCCATCATGCCGCCGCCCATCATGCCCCGCCCGGCGCCGGCCGTCCCCGCTGCATCACCGGCGGCTTCCGTGGCAGCCGGCGTTCCATTCGTGACCGCGGCAATCGTCGCAACGGCCGTGGCCGTCGATAGCGGTGCGGACTCACTCGGTCTTCCTCCGCAGGCGGTAAGGAAGAGGGCTAGAATGACGAAGAGTAGTGTCTGGCGCATGGCATGTAGCTCCGTGAGGATTGCAGTTTTCGATCTTCTGCAGCATTTGATTTGCGGTCAAGACGGGCTTGTAACTGGGCGGTGTGGACAAAGTCGATCGTCAAGCCACCAACACTTCCAGGCGATCGACGAGGCCGGCCAGGACGGCAAAGGCCTCTTCCACCGGGGCCGGCGTACTCAGATCGACACCGGCCAGTTGCAGCGCATCCAGTGGATCGCGCGAGCCGCCCGCCCGCAGGAAATCCAGGTAGCGTTCGACTGCGTTCGCCTCTCCGTCCAGCACCTGCCGGGCCAGGGCGTGGGCGCCGGCAATGCCCGTCGCATACTGGTAGACGTAGAAGTTGGCGTAGAGGTGGGAGGAAAATTGGGCCCACATGATGCCGCTCCGGGCCCGGTCCATCACCACGTCATCACCATAGCCTTCGGCCAGCAGGTCGGCCATCAGCTCGGTAAGGCTGTCGGCGTTGAAGGAATCGCCCCGCTCCACCTGTTCGTGGATTGCCAACTCAAAGCGGGCCAGGCTCGGCATGATGAAGAAGTAGCGATGGAAGTTGGCCATCGCCTCCTCAATCATGGCGATCTGGAAATTGGGGTCATCATTGGTCTTGAAGAGATGGTCCCGCACCAGCGCCTGGTTGAAGTTGGACGCGACCTCGGCGGCAAAGAGCGAGTATTCGCTGTAGATGAGGGGTTGCGTCTCCCAGGTCAGGTAGGAGTGAAGCGAGTGGCCGAGTTCGTGGGCCAGGGTGCTCAGACTGTAGAGATCATCCGTATAGCTCATCATGATGAACGGATGGGTGCCCGGCCCACCCCAGGAGAAGGCGCCGTTTTGTTTGCCCTTGTTGGGATAGATATCGACCCAGCGTTCCTCCAGGCAGCCGCGCCGCAGGGCAGCAACGTAGGCATCCCCCAGGGGCGCCATGCCGGCCCCGATCCAATCGACCGCCTGCTCATAAGGAACATGGGGCTGGTGCGCCGTAAGCGGGGCCTTGATGTCATACTCGTGCAGGTGCGTCTGACCCAGGGCTTTGGCGCGCACGCGCCAGTAGCGATGCCAGGTCGGCAGATGCTTGCGATAGGTTTCAATCAAGTTGTGAAATACATCGACCGGAATGTTGTCCGGACTCAGGGCAGCTTCCAGCGCCGAGCCGTAGCGTCGGGCCCGGGCCAGGAATACATGCTGCTTGACGCCGGAAAGAAGGGCATTGGCCATGGTGTTCTGATAGGCCAGATGCGCATCGGCATATTTGGTCCAGGCCGTGCGGCGCACCTCCCGATCGGGTGACGTGATCAGAGTGGCGTAATTGCTTTGGCCGATGGCGATTTCCTCGCCTGCAACGTTCCGGGCCGGATCGAACGGCAAATCGGCGCTGACCAGGATGCTGTGAGTGCGCGCCGCGGTCGTAAAGGGATCCATCACCTGACGCAGCAGCGCCTCAACCTCTGTCGAGCGAATATGGGCAGAGCGCTTTTCGAGTTGGTGGATATAGTGACGATAGACGCCAAGCCGCGGCTCGCGCTCGATCCAGTCGTGGAGCGTATCAAAGCCGATCTCCATCATCTCCGCCTCTGCGAAAGAGAGGGCGGCGGCCGTTTCGCTGACCAGAGATTGGCCCCGACCGGAACGAGCCGCGGCGTTCTGGTCGTCGCTGGCCACGGAATATTCAAGGTACGCGTACATGAGAATGTGCCGGGCGTCCCGCAACAGGACGGTAGCATAGTCGAACCAGTCGGCCAGCACGGTGGGACTCTCCCCAAGCCGGCCCCGGTATAGCTCGGCCCGGGGGATGCGCCTGCGCACATCCGCAATGGCGTCTTCCCACGCCGCCAGGTCGGCAAAGATAGCGTCCGTGTTCCACTTCTGTTCTTCAGGAATGGCGCTCCGCGCGCGCAATGTGTTTGACATCATTGGCTCCAGACTTGGAGGTGCAAAATTGGTGTTTGCACCATGCTACCACTGGTTGGCGCAAGGGTCTAATGGCACGGGTAGATG